>CBDVCD010000048.1:0-16146 GCA_965372385.1 uncultured Gammaproteobacteria bacterium
CAACTGACTCAAGCAGAACATATTGAGCTCAAGTGGAATGGGAACTACTGGAAGCGGCAGCATGAGCATTTAAAAAAGCAGAACGAAGAGCTGAAGCGGGAACTTGCATTAGCGCATGCAAGGATCAGGGATCTTAAGCAGCGGCTGTATGGCAAGAAGAGTGAAAAAGGGACCACAAAGCGAGATACGCCCCCTGGTGACCGCGCTGCTTCTTCGCGGCCACGCGGCCAACAAAAAGGGAGCAAGGGGCACGGTCGCACCCTTCGACCTGATCTGCCCGTTATTGAAGAGGAGCGAGATGTCGCCCCTGAAGATAAAGCGTGCTGCATTTGCGGCAAGGCGTATGATCCACTGCCGCAGACGGAGGACTCGGGGATTATTGAGATCGAGGTCAAAGCTCATGTTCGCCAGATCAGGCGAAAGATGTACGCTCAAGCTTGTGGGTGCGATGGCGTGCCGGGGCTCGTAACAGCCCCACCGGCGCCGCGTCTTATTCCGAAAAGTTCTGTCGGCATATCGATTTGGACAGAAGTCCTGCTCAACAAATTCCTCTTCTCCCGGGCCACCTATAATTTATGCACAGATTACGCCTATCGCGGTCTACCCGTCGCGCCAGGTACACTCACGGGGGGGCTAAAACAGATCGCGCCCCTGTTCAGTCCGTTGATCGCCCAACTGGTCGAAAAACAACTGACCGAGGCGCTGTTTCATAACGATGAGACCGGCTGGAAGGTATTTGAATCGATTGAGGGCAAGGTGGGCTATCGCTGGTGGCTTTGGGTGACCCAGTCCCCCTCGGTGGTCTATTACACCCTGGCGCCGAGCCGCAGTGGCGACATCCCTATCGACTATTTTTCCGGGCTGGACAAGCGCCTGGAGCAGGTCATTGTGGTGTGTGATCGCTACAGCGGTTATAAGCGGTTGGCACGGGAAAACGCGGTGATTCTCCTGGCTTTTTGCTGGGCCCACGTGCGTCGCGATTTCCTCGAAGCGGCCAAAAGCTGGCCTGAGCTTGAAGCGTGGATGTTCTCCTGGGTCGAGGCGATTGGCGAGCTCTATACGCTCAATGCACAGCGTTTGGAGCAGTGGGATGAAGCATTGGCTTTAGCGGATCAATCCCCCGCCTTTATGGCACGCCATCAAGCGCTGGAGCAAGCCATAGAGCAGATGGAGGAGCGCTGCAACCAAGAACTGGAGAAGCAGCGCCTGCACCCCAAGGGCACTTCCTTCGGGGCGCACGCCGTACAATGCGATGTTCTCAACAGTCTGAAGAATCACTGGCTGGGATTGACCGTTTTTGTAAGATCCCCCCAAGTTCCCATGGATAACAATACCGCGGAGCGGCGCATGCGCAACCCCGGTATGGGACGAAAAAACTACTACGGCTCCGGTAGTCAATGGAGTGCTGGACTGGCAGCCATGATGTTCTCACTGTTTCAAACCGTCCTGCTCTGGAAGCTCAATCCACACCACTGGCTCTATCGCTATCTCACCGCCTGCGCGGAAAACGGGGGGCAAGCCCCGGCGGACATATCCCCCTTTATCCCCTGGGAGATGAGCGAAGAACGGAAACAACAGTTGGCCAAACCGATGACGGTAACGACCGCTGATCCTCCTATTGCAGAGCAGTCCAGTCCACCGCAGCCGCCATGAAGCGCTATTGCGGGCGTGATTTTACCGACCAGGAACTGGAGCGGATTCGCGAACTCATCGCCGAAGATCCGAGCCGTACGCGGGCCGTTCTCTCCCGCTTGACTTGCCAGGCATTGGCCTGGTTCAAGGCCGATGGCGGTCTCAAAGAGATGTCATGCCGCGTTGCGATGCTACGGATGGCCGAAGACGGACTCATCACCCTACCGCCGCCACGGTGTAAACCGCCGCGGCAAAAGATCCAGTTCACCCCGCGGACCGATCCACAGCCGGGCATCACCCAACCAATCCATGCCTTACCTCGTCCACAGCTCTGCCCGGTCGTGTATCGCGACCACTCCCGGTTGTGGAATGAGTACATCCATCGTTACCACTACCTTGGGCACAAACCGCTACCCGGTGCGCAGCTTCGATATTTCGTTACCATCGACCAACAGATTGTCGCTGCCCTGGGCTTTGGCGCCGCAGCCTGGCAGACAGCACCACGGGATCAATTTATCGGCTGGAGCCACGAGCAACGCCAAAACAACTTGCCGTTGATCGTGAATAATGCCCGCTTTTTGATCATGCCCTGGGTAGAATCAAAAAATCTTGCATCCAAGATCCTCGCTATGGTGGCACGCCAGCTTCCTGATGATTGGGAGAATCAATATGGCATCCGCCCAGTTCTATTGGAGACTTTTGTCGATACCGAGCGTTTCGCGGGTGTTTGCTACAAAGCGGCAAATTGGACCTATGTCGGGAAAACCAAAGGGCGTGGAAAACTCGGACCGGCGGGTAAACAGAGCGTACCTATCAAGGACATATGGCTTTATCCACTATCCCGTCACTTCAAGAAACAGCTAACCCGCTGATTCTATTGTTGGTGGGTTGGCCGAATATTTACAAGTAGAGTGATCTAAGTCATTGATTATTGGTCGGGGTGAGAGGATTTGAACCTCCGGCCCCTGCCTCCCGAAGACAGTGCTCTACCAAGCTGAGCTACACCCCGAAATGGTTCCGGCTGGCTGCCGGGCTTTGCTTGAAGGGGCGGGATCCCTTCACAAAGAGGCGGTGATGATAATGGAATCCCCGCCTTGATTCAATTTCTTCGAGCAACGGAAAAATCGGCCAGGCCGGCCAGGGCCTCCCGATAGGGCGAGGCTGGGATGATTTCCAAGGCGGCTTTGGCCCGTTCCGCTTCGGCTCGTGCCAGTCGTTGCGTATATTCGATGGCATCGCTGGCGCGGATCATCTCCATGACAAAATCTATCTCATCGAGGCCGCCCTTTTCGACGATGGCCCGCAGACGCTTGCGCTGGTCTTCATTCGCCATTTTCATGGCCTGGATCAGGGGCAGAGTGGGTTTGCCTTCGGCCAGGTCGTCTCCGATATTCTTGCCGATATCCTCGTTGGACGAGTTGTAGTCCAGTGCATCGTCAACTAGTTGGAAGGCGATACCCAGGTGTAGACCATAGTCGGACATG
Organism: uncultured Gammaproteobacteria bacterium; assembly: GCA_965372385.1. GTDB lineage: Bacteria > Pseudomonadota > Gammaproteobacteria > Chromatiales > Chromatiaceae > JASJBU01. Next base: position 3,117 of record CBDVCD010000048.1, read on the forward strand.
GCCTGTTCCTGTTCTGACGTAGCCCCGGAGATGACCCCGCCGAGCCGGGCGCCGGCCTCAAACAGGGTGGCGGTCTTGCGTTTGATGACCTCCATGTAGTCATGCTCGCTGGCCTCGGGATTATGCACGTTCAGCAGTTGCAGTACTTCGCCCTCGGCGATGCGGTTGGTGGCATGGGAGAGGATATCCATGACCCGCATCTGCCCTACGTCCACCATCATCTCGAACGAACGTGAATAGAGAAAATCCCCCACCAGCACGCTGGCCTCGTTGCCCCATACCGCATTTGCCGTCTCCCGGTTACGCCGCAGTTCCGAGGCATCGACCACGTCGTCGTGCAGCAGTGTGGCGGTGTGGATAAACTCGATGATGGCAGCCAGGTCGATATGCTTCTGCGCTTCATACCCGCAGGCACGGGCCGCCAGCAGCACGATCATCGGGCGCAGGCGCTTGCCTCCGCTGTTGACGATATAGGCGCCGATCTGGTTGATCAAAACCACGTCGGATTGCAGGCTCTTGAGGATGAGTTGATCCACCGTCTGCGTGTCGACGGCGATCAGTTCGCGAATGTGGGAAATATCCATGAGTACAAAGTGTTAAAAAACCCTCCGCATGCTAGGAGCGGGAGAGGTGAGTGTCAAGTAACATACAATAACTCGCATTCTCGGGGTGGCCTCTCAGCGCTGGCAGTGGCCGCAAAAATAGCTTGAGCGCTGACCAATCACCTTCTGCCGGATGGGCGATCCGCATAGGGGGCAGGGCTCGCCGGCCTTGCCGTAGACCTGCAAGTGCTGGGCGAAATAGCCGGGACGGCCATCCTCCTGTTGGAAGTCGCGCAGGGTGGTGCCCCCCTGGGCGATGGCCTGCGTGAGCACGCCTTTGATCCCTTCGACCAGGCGTGCATAGCGGGGTAGGGCGATACGGTTGCAGGGACGGCTCGGATGGATACCGGCAAGGAACAGGGCCTCGTTGGCGTAGATGTTGCCCACCCCGACCAGGATCTTGCTGTCCATGATCAGGTTCTTGATCGCCACCCGGCGTTGCTTGCCCCGTTGCCGCAGATAAGCAGCATCGAATACATCGTTCAGAGGTTCGGGGCCGAGATCCTTCAGCAAGGGATGGTGGGTGGGTGCATCAGTAGTCCAAAGGATGGCACCAAAGCGGCGGGGATCGCGCAGCCGCAGGATCGAGCCATTGGTAAAGGCCAGATCGAAATGATCATGCTTCTGCATCGGTGTGTCCGGCCCCAGGATGCGCAGGCTGCCGGACATGCCCAGGTGGACGATCAGGCTGCCGGTCTGAAATGCCAGGAGCAGATATTTTCCCCGCCGTCCCACCGCCTGCAGCCTCTGCCCGGGCAGGATCTCGATAACCTCCAGGGGCACCGGCCAGCGCAGCCGCGGCTGCCGGATTACGACCTCGACGACCTTTTCTCCCGTGATGTGGGGACTGATGCCCCGGCGGGTGGTTTCGACCTCAGGTAGTTCCGGCATCACTCTTCCTGCAGGTAGGCGTTGGCCGGGGCATTGAGGTGGTGCTGGAAACCGTCACCGATGAGATGGATGGTGTCGCCCAGTCGGACATAGCGCCAGCCGTTGACCGGGTCAGTGGCGCCGAACTCGAGTTCCAGATCATTCAGCCTGAGCCGGATCGCCGGGGGTGCCAGGCTGAATTCAGCCAGCCGCTCTCGGGGCGCGGGAAAGCGGCGTAGGCTGGGGGTGATGCAGATTCCCAGCAGTTGCCGGATGCGGTTTTCATTGGCGGGTACCTGGCCCAGCTGCCATTGGCCCGCCTGCCTGTCGAGCCGGATCTCCCGGCCTTTTGTGTCATTGATGCGGATCGTCTCGATCTGCTCCGGTAGCAGCGGGGTCAGCGGCGGCGGGGGGGACGGCTGCAGCCACCAGACCAGTAGGACCAGGAGCAGGACCAGTCCGGATAACACCAGATTGAGCAGGGTGCGTCGGCTCATTTCAGGCCCGGTTCCTGCGCCAGGTGATGATGCCGCCTGTGATCAGTAGCAGCAGTGGCATGACGATCAGAGAACCCAGACCGATGATCCCTTTTGCCAGGGGGGAGAGCTGCAGTTCCCGGTCCAGGATTTCCCTGGCGGGGATGCCGAGCATTTGCTCATTGGATGTCAGCCAGCGGACCAGGGCCAGGCCCAGATCCAGGTTGCCGGCATTGGCGAGGTAGTTATTGGAGAGGAAGTCCCCATCCCCGATCACCAGCACCCGCTGTTCACGCTCCGGCCCGTCACGGTTGAGGGCATAGCCGATGACCAATGGACCGGCCTGTTCGTGGAGGTCCGGATTGCGTTCGATTTCGCCACTCAGAGGGCCAGTCTCGTTCCAGGAACGCGCCAGGGTCTGCAACAACGGTGTGATCTGCCAGGTCTCATTCGGTGAAGCATCGAGCGCCGCCGCCTGGGGATAGAGGCTGATCAGGTTGAAGCCGGTGAGGGCTGCATGCTCGGGATAGCGCGGTACCAGCGCCACTGCCGGGTTGTCGATGCCCAGTTCCCTGATATTGGCGTCGACGATGGTGCCTGGAAGCATGCTGATGCCGAGCAGGTCGAGCAGCGGTTGCTGACTTACCTGATTTCCGGGGTCAACCAACAGCAGCAGATTTTTCCCCTGCTCCAAGTAGTTGCTCAGCTGCGTCAGCTCACCGGGCAGCAGGGGTTTGAGAGGAGAGGCAATCACCAGCAGGGCGGTATTGTCCGGCGGAGAGGGCGAAGTGGCCAGATCCAGCTCGACCACCTGGTAGCCTTGCTCTGCCAGGACCTTGCCGAGCTCGCTTAGGTCGTGGTTGGCACTGCCCATCAGGCTGCGCTCGCCGTGGCCGCTGAGTCCTGCCACCCAACGGGTATGGGTCTGCTGCAGGCGCTGGATAGCGCTGGTGAGATTCTGTTCATCGAGTCTCTGCAGCCGTTCTTCCCTGCCCTGGTAAGAGAGCAGCAGTTCACCCGAGAGGCTGATGCCCTGGCGACGTGCCTCGTCGGGGTATTGGGTGGGATCGACAAAGCGCAGAATCAGGTTGGATTTGTGCTGTTGATAGCGTTCGATGAAGCGGTGGATATGTTCTCGCAGTTTCACCTGCTCAGGGGCATAGACGGTGATCTGCAACGGATCACGGGTGCGCTGGAGCACAGCGATGCTGAGTTCGCTCAGTGAATTATCACCATTGCGGGTCCAGTCCCACTGTAGCTGAAACCGGTTGCTGAGCCAGGCCAGCAGGATCAGCAGGGCCAACATAAGCAGCGGGGTCAATAGCTTATTCAGGCGCGCCAGCAACGGATTGATCATCCAATGCGCCTGCTGTCGAGTTGCTGCAGTGCCAACCCCAGGAACAGAGCGCCGATCAGTAGAAAATAGGCCAGGTCCGCTGTGCGCACCAGGCCCAGTTGCAGGTTGAGATAGTGGCCGGGCCAGGCCAGCCAGTTCAACAGGCCATCGGCGTGGCCGAGCCCCTCCTGTCCCAGGATGGAGATCAGCAGCAGAGCGCCATAGCTCCCCGCTGCCGCCAATCCGGGTGTTTCACTGAGGGTGGAGAAGTAGAGGCCAATGGCGCTGAAGGTAGCACTCAACAGGATCAGCCCCAGGCTGCTGGCGGCCAGCAGGCCGAAGTCGAGGGAGGTACCCGACCTCAGTGAAAGACTCAGCAGCAGGGGCAGGCAGGCCAGCAACAGATGGAACAGCAGGGTACCCAGGTATTTTCCCAGCAGGATCTCCGTCAGGGAGAGGGGGGCGCTGCTCAGCAGGCTGTAGCTGCCGTTGCGAAACGCTTCGCTGAACTGGCGCATGGTCAGGATCGGCGTGATGAAGAGGATCAGCACCGCGGCGAAACCGAACAGTTGCAGGCTCAGGTGGTGGGTCAATCCCAGCGTCCGCTCAGCAGGCGCCAGGCCGGAATAGGCCTCAAGTGCTTCCAGCAGTTGCCAGCTGAGCAGGAAGAGCGCGCAGGCCAGCAGGGTCCAGGCCAGGGGCGAGCGCAGCAGACGCAACAGTTCCATGCGGGCCAGGCTCAGGATCACCTGTTGGTTCCCCCGGTGGTGGCACGTAGGAAGATCTGCTCCAGGCTGGGTTCCTCCGAGGTCATCTGCAACAGGCCCCAGCCCTGCTGCACGATCTGCGCGGCCAGCTGGCTGGCGTCCACCCCGGGTTTCAGGCGCAGGTGAAAAAAGCCGGTGGGTAGGCGTTCCGCGTCAGCGACAGCCGGCAGGGCGGCCAGCTGTGTCTCATCGGGCGGTTGCGCCAGTTGCACCTTCAGGCTGATGACGCTGGGTGGCGTGATATCGCCGCTATAGACGGTCGCTCCCTCCTGTAGAATCACCACTCGATTACACAGGGCCTGGATCTCCGGCAGGATATGGCTGGAAAGGATCACCCCGGCGGTTTTTGCCAGGTTGCGGATCAGTTCCCTGACCTCCCGAATCTGGAGCGGGTCCAGGCCGTCCGTGGGTTCGTCGAGCACGATCACCGACGGCTGGTGCAGGATCGCCTGGGCTATGCCCACCCGCTGCTGGAAGCCTTTGGAGAGATTGCGGATCAGTCGCTGGCCCACTGCCTCCAGGCCGCAATGCTGTTTGGCATGCAGCAGGATCTCCGGCAGCCGCTGCTTCGCCACCCGGCGCAGACGCGCCACATCGAGCAGAAACTCATCCACCCGCTGATCGGGGTGCAGCGGTGGTCGTTCCGGCAGATAACCCAGCTGCTGCTTGGCGGCCAGAGGTTCCGCTTGCAGGTCATGCCCGCAGATCCGCAGCTTACCGCTGCTGGGTGCCAGATCACCGCAGAGCATACGCAGGGTGGTGGATTTGCCCGCCCCATTGGGGCCGAGCAGGCCGAGGATATCGCCACGCTGCAGGGAAAGGTCGAGGCCATCGACCACGCACCGTCCGTTGTAAGCACGGCTGAGTTTTTCGGTCTGTAAAAGCGCCTCCATCGGGTGGCAAGATACCTTATATAGGCTTATTGCAAAAGGCACCAAGTCGTCAAGTTATGAGATAAGTTGCTAGTAGGCTGAGTTTGTATGTACTGGAGAGGAGGGCGACCAGTGATCTTCCATTGTTTGATTTCAAGCTTGACAACATCCCTAGCTAAACTAGACTAAGCCGATATGTTCAGGAGGCATTTTCTTATGCACCAAGTCAACATGCACGAAGCAAAGACCCAGCTTTCAAAACTGGTTGATGAGGTCCAGTCCGGTACAGAAGTCATCATCGCAAGGTCAGGCAAACCGGTCGCGAGGTTGGTTCCTTACGAGGAGCGCAAGTCGCCGCGTAAGCCGGGGCGTTGGCGTGGTAAGGTCTGGATCGCTGAGGATTTCGATGAAACCCCCCAAGAGGTCATAGAGGCATTCGAGGGTGGCGAGTGAGCCTGCTGCTGGATACCCACATCCTGTTATGGTGGCTGGCCGATGATCCTCGGCTTGCTCAGACAGTAAGGAAAAAGATTACCGATCCTGCGGAGCGGGTGCTGATCAGCGCCGCCACGGTTTGGGAGATCGGCATCAAGCAGGCCATCGGCAAGCTTGAGGCGCCTGAATCCATTCTCATAGCAACCCAGGAGGAGGGCTTTGAGGAGTTACCGATCACGGGACAACACGCCGAGCTTGCGGCATGTCTGCCCGATCACCATAAAGACCCCTTCGACCGGATGCTGATTGCCCAGGCCAAGTTGGAAGGACTGACGTTGGTAACGGCTGACAGTGCCATTGAGACCTATGATGTCGTGATTTTGAAGACTTGAGGGGTTGTTTCCTCTTGCTTCATGCGCCCTCTTACTGTCATCTCCCGCCTCAGTATCGGACTGAAATGGACCAGCCTGACCATTCTGAGTTTTTTTAACTTGATTGTGAGTAAAGCTTTGAAACTGATCGGCATCGATACCGGCGGGACCTTTACCGATTTTGTGCTGTTCGAGCAGGGGCGACTGCGCATCCATAAGGTGCTCTCCACCCCGGAGGCGCCGGAGCGGGCGATCCTGCTGGGCATCCGTGAGATGGGCCTGGAGCCCGTGGAACTGCGGGTGGTGCATGGCTCCACCGTGGCCACCAATGCGGTGCTGGAGGGCAAGGGAGTGCGCACGGTCTATATCGGCAACCGGGGCTTGGGGGATCTGCTGACCATCGGCCGGCAGGCGCGGCGCGAGCTCTATAATCTGCAGCCTGATCGAGTTGACCCACCGGTGCCCCATGAGCTTTGCCTGGAGACAGGCGGGCGGCTGGCGGCGGATGGATCGGTGGTCGAGCCACTGTCTGACAAGGATCTGCAGGAGATCAGGGAACAACTGAAGCGGCTGAGACCGCAAGCAGTGGCGATCAATCTGCTCTATGCCTATCTCGACGAGGATTTTGAACGCCGGATCGAAGCGGCGGTGCCGAATGGGGTTTTTACCTCCCGGTCATCCGATGTGCTGCCGCAGGTGGGGGAGTACGAACGCGGCATCGCCACCTGGCTCAATAGCTGGATCGGGCCATTAGTGGAGGGTTATATCCAAAGGCTCTGCGCTGGGCTGGTCGGCGCCCATGTGTCGGTGATGCAGAGCTCGGGAGAGGCGATTGCCGCGGAGCAGGCAGCCCATCAGGCGGTGCGTATGCTGCTCTCCGGGCCGGCCGGTGGGTTGGTGGGGGCGGGATTTGTGGCCGCCACAGCTGGGCGAAACAAACTGCTTTCATTCGACATGGGCGGCACCTCTTCCGATGTGGCGCTGATCGATGGATCACCGCGCCTGACCCGGGAGGGACGGATCGGGCCCTGGCCGGTGGCCGTGCCGATGGTGGACATGCATACCATCGGTGCCGGTGGCGGCTCCATCGCCAGGCTCGACAGCGGCGGTATGCTGCAGGTGGGGCCGGAGTCCGCCGGCGCCGCCCCGGGGCCTGCTTGTTATGGGCAGGGTGGGGTGGAGGCCACGGTTACCGATGCCAATCTGGTGCTCGGTCGCTTAAGACCGGATGCCTTCCTGGGTGGGCGTATGCAGCTCGATATAGCCACGGCGCGCTATGTGCTAGGCCACCTGGCGGAGCAGATGGGACAGACTCCGGAGCAGGCGGCGCTGGGCATCATCAGGGTCGCCAATGAGCACATGGCCCGGGCTTTGCGGGTGATCTCTGTACAACGTGGAGTGGACCCACGAGGTTTCACCCTGGTCTCTTTCGGTGGTGCCGGTGGTCTGCATGTCTGCGCCCTGGCGGATGCCCTGGGCATGTCATCCGCCCTGGTGCCGGTGCAGGCCGGGGTGCTTTCCGCCCTGGGTATGTTGGTGACCCGACCGGGCCGTCAACGGGTGCGCACCCGGCTGGGCTTGCTGGCTGAGCTGGAGGATGCGCAACTGCAACAGGATCTGGAGCAGCTGGCGGAGGGTGGTGTGCGGGAGTTACTGCGGGAGGGATTGTCCCGGTCGGATATTACCACGGCCTACTCCCTCGATCTGCGCTATCTGGGCCAGTCGTATACCTTGAATCTATCCTGGAGCAGTTGTTCTGAGGTGGAAAATGCCTTCCACCAGATGCATGAAAAGCGCTATGGCCACCGCATGGATGCCACGGTGGAGCTGGTCAATCTGCGGGTATCACTGGAGGGACCAGGCCCTAAGATCGAGCTGGCTTCACTGGCAGCGGGTAGTCCGGGGGCCGCACGAGAATCGGTGGGGCTGGTTGGGCTGGATGAACCGGTTCCGTGCTATGCGCGAAGTGATCTGGTTGCGGGACAGGGTATTGAAGGTCCGGCGCTGATCACCGAGATGGTCTCCACAGCCTGGATTGAACCGGGTTGGACCTGCAGTGTGGATCGATCAGGCAGTCTGTTACTGGAAAAAGGTTAATTTTGGCTATCTAACAGAGCCTGTAGCGAGTTCACCTTCATGCTGCATCACTAATGAGGCATAAAAAAACCCGCCAAAAAGGCGGGTTTTTACTCTCCCAGAGTGATTAGAAGCCTTATTTGATCTTGGCTTCCTTATACATCACGTGTTTGCGGATTGTTGGATCGAATTTCTTCATCTGCATCTTACCCGGCTGATTCCGTTTGTTCTTGGTGGTGGTGTAGAAATGCCCGGTACCGGCACTTGAGACCATTCTAATCTTCTCACGCATGATTCTGTGCTCCTTTAGACCTTTTCGCCACGGGCGCGCATCTCGGTCAGCACGCTGTCTATGCCTTTCTTGTCGATAATGCGCATACCCTTTGAAGTAAGCCGCAGGCGGATCCAGCGGTTCTCGCTCTCAACCCAGAAACGATGGGTATGCAGATTCGGCAGGAAGCGGCGCTTGGTCTTGTTGTGCGCATGGGAGACGTTGTTTCCGGTAATCGGTCGTTTACCGGTTACCTGGCAGACTTTTGACATGGTCAAAACCTCGAAAAATTAACTCTGGGACGAAAGGCGCGTATTTATAACAGAGTGGGGGAGAGGAGGCAAGTTCGATCCGCTGGCATCCTATATCATTCCTCGTTCCGCCAGGGAGACCGGTTCCCCATCACCGATGATGAAGTGGTCCAGTACCCGGATATCCACCAGGGCCAGAGCATCTTTGAGTCGCTGGGTGATGCGACGGTCCGCCTCGCTGGGTTCGGCAACCCCGGAGGGGTGGTTGTGGGCCAGGATCAGGGCGGCGGCATTGTGCGCCAGGGCGCGCTTTACCACCTCTCGCGGGTGTACGCTGGCACCATCGATGGTGCCACGGAACAGCTCTTCGTAGTCGATGACTCGGTGGCGATTGTCGAGAAACAGGCAGGAGAAGACCTCGTAGGGATAGTGGAGTAATTTCGCCTGCAGATAACGGCGGGAGTCGGCGGGACTGGTCAGGGCTTCGTTGCGTTGTAGATCCTCCCGCAGATAGCGACGGCCCATCTCCAGCACGGCTTGCAACTGGGCATATTTGGCCGACCCCAAACCCTTGCTGGTGCAGAAGCGCTTCAGGTCAGCGGACAGCAGGTGCCTGAGTCCGCCATACTCCTGGAGTAGCTCCCGGGCCAGGTCGACGGCGGTCTTGCCGGTCACACCAGTACGTAAAAAAATAGCCAGCAGTTCAGCATCTGATAGGGCGCTGGCCCCCTTCTGCAGCAGTTTTTCCCGCGGTCTTTCCTGCTCAGGCCAGTCTGTGATGGCCATGCGGCCTCCTTGTCCCGTTTGATGGAGTGTCCAGTTTAGACGAGCGCTGGATCGATTTCTGGAATGCCGGTTTGAGTAAGTGTTCACTCTTTATGAGATTCCAGTAGTTGTTAGCTTCCAGTTGGATGGGTTACTCTTCTTGCCAATTGTCACAAAACCCTAATCTTGGTGAAAAAAGCGGGCTGATGCCGACCCTGGACGATAAAAAGATTCTGCTGGGTATCACGGGAGGAATTGCTGCTTACAAGAGCGCATTGCTATTGCGCATGTTGCAGCGGTCCGGGGCGTCAGTTCGGGTTGTGATGACAGCGGCGGCGCAGGCATTTGTTACCCCACTGACCTTTCAGGCCCTTTCTGGTCAGCGGGTTTACACGGAACTGTTGGATCTGGAGCAGGAGGCTGCAATGAATCATATCGAGCTGGCGCGCTGGGCTGATCTGGTGCTGGTGGCGCCGGCCAGTGCCGACTTTTTGGCCCGTCTGACTGCCGGCATGGCGAACGACCTGCTCTCGACACTCTGCCTGGCTACTCGTGCTCCAATTGCTCTCGCTCCCGCCATGAACCAGCAGATGTGGCTCAATCAGGCCACCAGGGAGAACGTTCAACGTCTGGTTTCCCGGGGAATCAAGCTTTGGGGGCCTGACGAGGGTCTGCAGGCCTGTGGCGAGAGCGGACCTGGCAGGATGTTGGAGGCTGCAAGCCTGCGCGAAATGGCTGAAACCTTTTTCGCTCCCGGCCCTCTGCAGGGTGTCAGGGTGCTGATCACCGCCGGTCCCACCCGGGAACCCATCGATCCGGTACGTTTCATCGGTAATCGCAGCTCCGGCAGGATGGGTTTCGCCCTTGCCGATGCATTCAAGCAACTTGGCGCGGATGTCTGCCTGGTCAGTGGACCGGTGGCGTTGGCAACTCCGTCGGGTGTGCAGCGAGTGAATGTGGAGACGGCTGAAGAGATGCAGCATGCCGTGATGGCCAGGGCAAAGGCCTGCGAGATCTTCGTTGGTGTGGCTGCGGTGGCCGACTATCGGCCGGTAACGGCGGTGGGGCAAAAGATCAAGAAATCCATCGAGCGCTTGAACCTGGCGCTGGAACCCAACCCCGACATACTCGCCGAAGTGGCCGCGCTTGAGCATGCTCCGTTCACGGTGGGTTTCGCGGCTGAAACCGAGAAACTGGAAGCTCATGCCGAAGCTAAACTCCATGCCAAAGGTATTGACCTGATTGCCGCCAATAGGGTTGGCGAGGCTGACGGGGGCTTTGAAAGCGAAGAGAACGCATTGCTGCTGCTGTGGGAAGACGGGCGCGAATCCTTGCCGATGATGCCAAAGTCCCGGTTGGCCAGACAGCTCGCGGATAGGATATCTAAGCAGTATAGGAAACGTATTTATTCTGAGTAATTGCCAATGAAACAGGACGTACAAAAAAACGTAAATAGGGGCCAGAAGAAAGCCGGTCGCGGTATACGCTGGTATTGGGGATTGTCTGTGATCGGGCTGACATTGCTCGGTATCGCAAGTTGGTCGGCCGTCTACCTTCAGATGAATGCGCTGGAGCAGGAGCTGGCCAGTCATCAGGTCCAGGCGGGGGCTGAGGGTCTAGCTGGGAGACTGTCCGAGATCAACCTTTTTCGTCAGGATTTATTGCAGGCCATCTCGAGTGATTCGGAACTCTCCCAGCTGTTTATAAAACAGCATGAACGAGCGTTGCAGGACAGGGAAGAACAACTCAAAGGTATGCTGCCAGGTGCCATACGGGTTCGTCTGCTGCCTGTGGGTATCCACGAGCCGGATACCCGTGCAGTCCCCCCGCTTGGGTATGCTTCAGTGGAACAGTTGCGACTGGCTGAAAAGCAGTCGGGTGTATTGCCCGCGGAGGTGCATCAGTTTGGTACCCCGCAACAACATATCAGCATGGTGGCAGCTGTGCGGGAGCGGGGGACTGGACCGGTGGTGGGTCTCATTCAAGCCCTATTTACCATGGATGGATTGGGAACCGCACTGAATAGCCTGGGGGATTATGCCGGTCGTATCGAGGTGCGCCAGGTGGCGCCGAATGCACGGCCCTTCAGTCTGGTGCATAAGGGGCCTGAAGGAGGGAACATGGATAGTCCTGCTGGCGCCACGGCGGTGGAGGGAAGTATCTGGGAGGTGGCTTACTGGGCAGCCTCCAGTCGCCGGAATGGCCAGTGGAACGGGCTCGTATTGCTCTCGGGCGTGGTGCTCGTAGTGCTTGTCTCGGCACTGTTCTTTTTCCTCATGGAGGCTATCCGCAAGGCGTTGCAAAGGGACCAGCGCAGCATCCTCTCCCTGGTGGAGGCGCTGATCGTGGGGCGTCCTCCCAAGCAGTTTACGGCTCAGCTGGCCGATATGCAGGCGACCCTGGATGTGCTGCATCATCAGATAAAGGAGCAGCGTCTCAGCTGGAAGGATATGCTACAGCGCAAGAAACCGCAGCCAGCCATGCAACAGGCTAGCGGGATGCTGGTGGAGGAGGTTGGCCAGCGTGTGGTGACGGTTTCTCACGAGAACGTTGAACTCTCAGCAAGCATCTTTCGCGCCTATGATATCCGTGGCGTGGTGGGCGAAGGTCTGACCCGGGAGGTGGCCAATCTTTTGGGCCAGAGTTTCGGTAGCGAGATCTTTGAGAAAGGCTTGCAAACCGTGGTGGTTGGGCGTGATGGACGCGACTCCAGCGAAAGCCTGCAGAGCGCCCTGATCGCCGGCCTGCAGGCCAGTGGTAGGGAGGTGATCGATGTGGGCCTGGTACCCACACCGGTACTCTATTTCGCTGCCCATGAGCTGAAGATGGATGGTGGTGCGATGGTGACCGGCAGCCACAACCCCAAAGAGTACAATGGCCTGAAGATGGTTGTGAATGGAGAGTCGATTTCACCGCAAGCGATTCAGGATCTACGTCGACGCATCGATGCCGGTCAGCTGCTGCAGGGTAACGGTTCTTTCGACTCTCGGGAGATCATTCCTGATTATATTGAACGGATTGTCTCGGATATTCGGCTCGCCAAGCCGATGAAGCTGGTCATTGACTGTGGGAATGGGGCCGCCTCGGTGGTGGCGCCGGAACTCTATCGCCAGCTCGGTTGTGAGGTAATAGAGCTCTATTGCGAGGTGGATGGGAGCTTTCCAAATCATCATCCCGACCCCGGCCAGCCAGAAAATATGTCGAAACTGCAGCAGGTAGTGGTTGAAAATCAGGCCGACCTGGGGCTGGCATTCGATGGTGACGGCGATCGGCTTGGAGTGGTGGATTCCAGCGGCAAACTGATCTGGCCAGATCGCCTGCTGATGTATCTGGCTATCGACGTGCTGACCAGGGAGCCGGGGGGTGACATCATCTACGATGTGAAGTGCACCCGCCATCTGGCCAACGTGGTACTGTCGAATGGGGGGCGTCCACTGATGTGGAAGAGCGGCCACTCCCTGTTGAAGGCGAAGATGAAGGAGACCCATGCCCTGCTGGCGGGAGAATTCAGTGGGCATATCATGTTCTCCGAACGCTGGTATGGTTTTGATGATGGGCTCTATGCCGGTGCCCGTTTGTTGGAGATTTTGGCCCTCGACTACCGCTCTAGCGCAGAGGTCTTTGCGGAACTGCCAGATAGTCTGGCAACCCCAGAATATGTGCTGCCCATGCAGGAGGGCCAAAGCCGGAAGGTAATAGAGGCGCTGAACAGGCTGCCTGATCCGTTGGGGGCGCGGGTGTTGAAGATCGATGGCGTACGGGCTGAATTCGAAGAAGGTTGGGGGCTGGTCCGCGCATCCAATACCACGCCGTCCTTGTTGTTCCGCTTTGAGGCGGATAGCCAGGAGGGGTTGGAAAAGGTCAAGGGGTTTTTCAGGCAGTATCTGGCCAAGGCCGATGCTAACCTCAAGATGCCTTTTTAATATCCAGGTATTAAT
>CBDVCD010000049.1:0-16101 GCA_965372385.1 uncultured Gammaproteobacteria bacterium
TTTGACCGGCTCTATTTCTATGGTGATAACAAGCCTATCCATGTGAGTTTCGGTCCAAATCAAGAAAGGCAGCTCGTCCTCATGTTGCCCTCTAAGTCCGGTAGGTTGGTGCCGAGGGTAGTCTCTTTAGAGAGTTTCTTGGAACTGGAATAAGCCAATGAATAAGGCGAGATTCGTGGTCCAGGAACAAGGACTCCAGAAATATTTCGCCAGGCGACAAGACACTGATGAGCATCTGTTCATGATGAAGCCCGATATTTCCTTACTGAATGAACATGATCAGTGTTGTTCGTTCGACAGTCTTTGCGCGGGCGGATGCGCGCGCATCTTTCATCGGTTAAGGAAACGTGATTACGGACAAATTATGAACTGTGTGCATGTGCTCTTTGGCAAAAAAAGCACCAATCTGCGTTCCACAAAAGGGACATTCAGAGACAATGGGAGACAACGGAATGAAATTACAGACACTCGCCGCTCCTGCGCATCCATGCGCCCGCGGCATTCGTACATCTGACCTCCATGGATAATGGAGGGAATGCAATAGGATTGTAGGAACAATCCTTGCCATGCACATCAAAAAGCCCTGTAAAAACAGAGCCTTTCTTGGTTTTTGGTAGTCTGTGATGGTGTTTGAATATGGTGCCGAGGAAAGGACTTGAACCTTCACGGGCTAAACGCCCACTAGCACCTGAAGCTAGCGTGTCTACCAATTTCACCACCTCGGCAGGTGCGTATCCCGGACCTTGGGTCCGGTTGGGAGAAGGCGAACTTTACAACCTGATTTACTTCATGTCAACGCCCCTGAAGAAGGGTTCCAGAGTTGTGTCATGAGTTGTTGGATAGGCTGGCAAGCTGTGGTAGTTTGCGGTCTTTTCCGATATCGATGTACTGACCGGATTGACGGGTGTTTCTGATGGTTAAATGGCGAGTCTGGTGGTTATTGCCACTGCTTTTCCTGTTTCCTTTCTCTGTGTTTTCACTCACGCTGAGCGGGGATTATCTGCAGGGTGGAATGGTGACGGGGCGGGTTGAGCCGGGCGATGTGGTGACGGTTGACGGGGAGGCTGTTCGGGTTTCGGATGAGGGTCTGTTTCTGCTCGGCTTTGGGCGCGATGCTCCCTTAGAGACAACCGTTAAGGTGCTGCGTAAAGGGAAGCTGGTGGATAGCCGGCTCCTCAAGATCGGTAAGCGTACCTATCGGATTCAACGCATAGATGGCTTGCCTAAAAGCAAGGTGACACCTCCCGAACGGGATTGGGAACGGATAAAAAAAGAGACGGCCTTAGTTAAGGCGGCACGTAAATTAGATGATCCACGCACCGATTTTTTAACGGGATTTATCTGGCCAGTCAAGGGGCCCATCTCGGGTGTCTATGGTAGCCAGCGGATCTTGAATGGCGAGCCGCGCTGGCCCCACTTTGGGGTGGATGTGGCGGCCCCGGAGGGGACCAAGGTTATCGCACCCGCCGCTGGCGTGGTAACCCTGGCGCACCCGGATATGTTCTATTCGGGCGGTACGCTGATCATTGATCATGGTCATCAGTTCTCTTCCTCCTTTTTACACCTGAGCAAGATACTGGTAGATGAAGGTGACCGGGTGAAACAGGGGGATGTGATCGCAGAGGTTGGGGCAACTGGCCGGGTGACTGGAGCCCATCTGGATTGGCGCATGAACCTAGGTAATGCGCGTATCGATCCCCAGCTGCTGGTACCGCCTATGCCTGTCAGAGAAAAATCGGCCAAATTAGCAGACTGATCTGTTGGCAGGGTACAGGTCCCAGGGAGTAAATGTGGTACAGTTTGCCGGTCAAACTACTCTATGCTATGAAATGCAAATTTACCTTAGAAATCATGCAATTATCGGGATTACTTAAATGAAAATAACGAAACGCCTCATTCCCCTGTTGTTATTTTTTGCGCTACCCGTGCTGCAGGCCCAGGATCTTATGGCTGTCTACCAACTGGCGTTGCAAAACGATCCACAGTTGCAGGCCGCAAAAGAACAGCTCAACGCCGCTCGGGAAACCAAGAACATCTCACGCTCTCAATTGTTGCCGACTATCGGGGTGCGTGCGGGTTACGATGCCATTCATAGCGATATCAAAACCCGTTTTGGTCAACCAGTCGATATAACCAGCCGTTACAATGACAGAAGTCTGGGCCTGAGTCTGACCCAGCCGATCTATCGGCGGGATTTTCTGGTTCAACTGGAACAGGCCGACAGCACTATCGCACAAGCCGAGGCCCAATATGCGTCGGCTCAAATCGATCTGATGGTACGCAGCATCACAGGCTATTTTAATATCCTATCGGCGGTAGATGATTTGCGCGTGGCCATAGCGGAGCGGGAGGCCAACGGACGTCAGCTGGAACAGGCCCAGCAACGTTTTGATGTCGGACTGATCGCCATCACCGATGTGCATGAGGCCCAGGCAGCCCATGATTTGGCAAGGGCCTCTGAAATTGCAGCGGAAAATAGTCTGGATAATGCCTGGGAGGCGTTGCTGGAGATCATCGGCCCCCAACCCCAGGGGGAGCTGGCAAAACTTGGTGATGCTCTTGAACTCAATCCGCCGGTACCGAACGACCTCCAGGCCTGGTCGGATACGGCGCAGCAGCAGAATTTCGATATCCTTGCCTCCAGCAGCAATCTCGAGTCGGTGCGCCAAGACATCGAAGTCAGCCGTTCGGGCCACTACCCCACCCTGGATCTGGTAGGTGGTTACAATCTCAACCGCACGGACAATGACTTTGGTAGCGAGGCGGATACTGCCATCATCGGCCTGGAGTTGGCGGTTCCCCTCTATACTGGGGGGGGAGTCTCCGCCCGAACCGAACAGGCACGGGCAAACCATCGCGCCGCGCAACAGAATCTTGATAGAACACGCCGTGCGGTGAACAGACAGGTGCGTGACGCCTTCCGGGGTGTGCTCTCCACTATCAGTCGGGTCAAGGCCCTGAAGGCCGCGACGGTCTCCGCCAAGAGCGCCTTGGACTCGACCCAGGCCGGCTACGAGGTGGGTACCCGCACCATCGTGGACGTGCTCACCGTGCAGCGTAATCTTTTCTCTTCCCAACGGGACTATCTGGGCTCCCGCTACGAATACATCCTCAACGCCCTTGCCCTGAAGTCGGCGGCTGGCAACCTGACGGTGTCGGATCTGCAGCGGGCCAACTCCAAGTTGGAGCGTTAACCTGCAATGTCAGGCAATACGATCGGTAAACTCTTTTGCGTAACCTCCTTTGGCGAGAGTCATGGACCAGCAATCGGCTGCATTGTCGATGGTTGCCCACCGGGGTTGGAACTGAACGAGACGGATCTGCAGCGCGACCTGGACCGGCGCAAACCGGGTACCTCCCGGCATACCACCCAGCGGCGCGAGGCCGATGAGGTGCAGATTCTCTCCGGTGTTTTCGAGGGGAAAACAACGGGTACCCCGATCGGTCTGATCATCCACAACACCGATCAGCGTTCTAAAGATTATTCAGAGATCATGGACCGCTTCCGTCCTGGCCATGCGGACTACACCTACACGCAGAAGTATGGTTTCCGCGACTACCGTGGCGGTGGCCGCTCCTCCGCCCGGGAGACCGCGATGCGGGTGGCGGCCGGGGGAATCGCGAAGAAATACCTGAAGGAGCGTTATGGCATCGAGATCCACGGCTATCTGTCCCAGCTGGGTCCCATCAAGGTGGAAAAGCTCGATTCCATCCTTCGGTCCGTAAACGGTACATCCCTGTACCACTTCTGGGATCAGGTGGAGCAGAACGCCTTCTTCTGCCCCGATGCGGACAAGGTGCCGGAGCTGGAGGCCTATATGGATGCCCTGCGCAAGGAGGGTAATTCCATCGGGGCACGTATCAATGTGGTGGCCAGCGGGGTGCCCGCCGGGCTGGGCGAGCCGATCTTCGACCGGCTGGATGCGGATATCGCCCACGCCTTGATGAGCATCAATGCGGTGAAGGGTGTGGAGATCGGTGACGGTTTCGCCTGCGTGGAACAAAAGGGCACCGAGCACCGGGACGAGATGACCCCGGAGGGTTTTCTGAGCAATCATGCCGGCGGCGTGCTGGGGGGCATCTCCAGCGGCCAGGCGATCCTGGCCAGCATCGCGTTGAAGCCGACCTCCAGTCTGCGCCTGCCTGGGCACACGGTGAACAGAGAAGGAAAATCGGTGGAGGTGGTGACCCAGGGACGCCACGATCCCTGTGTCGGCATTCGTGCCACGCCCATTGCCGAAGCGATGCTCGCCATCGTACTGCTGGATCATCTACTGCGTCACCGGGGTCAGAACATGGATGTGGATTCCGCCACGCCGGATATCGCCGCATCCACCAAGCCCTGAATGCCTTATTGGCGCCTCTCGGGCTTCTATCTCTTCTATTTCGCCTCCCTCGGAGCCCTGCTTCCCTTCTGGGGGCTCTACCTAAAGGATCGTGGATTCTCCCCTGTGGAGATCGGTGAATTGATGGCGGTGGTGATGGCCACCAAACTGATCGCACCCAATATCTGGGGCTGGATTGCCGATCATACCGGTAGGCGTATGCCGATCGTGCGCCTCGCTTCTCTGCTCTCCGTATTCACCTTTGCCGGGGTGTTCTATGCCACGGGTTACTGGGCCTTGGCATTGGTCATGATGCTGTTCAGTTTTTTCTGGAATGCCTCACTCCCGCAATTCGAAGCTATCACCATGAGTTATCTGGGGGAGCGGATCCGTGAGTACAGTCGTATCCGCCTGTGGGGCTCCATCGGCTTCATCCTGAGCGTGGTGGGCCTGGGCCTGTTTGTGGATGAGCTGGGCATTGGGCTGGTGCCTCAGGTGGTGCTGGTATTGTATGTCGGTATTCTGCTGAACAGCCTGGTAGTGCCGGAGCAGGGGGCGGCGATCCCGCGGCAGGAGCAGGAGTCGATTCTCGAGGTCCTGAAACGCAAGGAGATCATCGCTTTTCTGGTCGTCTGTTTTCTGATGCAGGCCAGTCACAGTGCCTACTATGCCTTCTACTCCATATTTATGGAGCAGCATGGCTATTCGAGCAGTGTTATCGGACAGCTCTGGGCATTGGGGGTGATTGCGGAGGTATTGGTGTTTCTGATCATGCACCATCTTCTGCACCGCTGGGGCGCCCGGCTGGTCCTGTTTGGTAGTCTGCTTATCGCGGTGGTACGTTGGAGTCTGGTAGGCAGCACCCCGGAGACCCTCTCCCTGGTATTGCTATCCCAGGTGATGCACGCGGCCACGTTTGGCACCTTTCACGCCGCCGCTATCCATCTGGTGCATCACTATTTCATCGGCAGGCATCAGGGTAGGGGGCAGGCCCTCTACAGCAGTATCAGCTTCGGTGCCGGCGGGGCCTTTGGCAGTCTGCTGAGCGGTTATCTCTGGACCAGCATCAGTCCCAGTTCAATTTTCTGGGTAGCGGCCGGGTATGCCGGCCTGGCAGTCATCATTGCCTGGCGGTGGGTTGGCCTGCGGAGTCAGCTTGGCTGAAATGGCTGACTGGAGGAAAATTCCGATAATCAGTTCAGGTAGTTGATATAGACCAGAGCGCCGATTATGAGTACCGCCAGCAAAAAGGCAACGCTGCTGACAAAGCGGCCGATGATCTCCAAAGTTGTTATCCACCATTGCTGGTCGCGCCAGCGCTGCTGAATTTTTTTGCGGAAATTACTGGAGCCTACGTAGCGACAGCACCAGAAAAAATCGATACGGTTTTCCGAATAGATCATGATGGCATCCTCTCAAGTAGTGATGTCATGAGATTTTACCTGGGGAATATTACAGCTTTATGATGCGCGGTTTTTCGATTCACTGTGGGTGCCACTGGATTGAGTCAGTTGCGCGATCATGGCACGGGCGGCATTGGAAAGGGTGCGCTGACGGTGGGTAATAAAACCTAACTGCCGCTCCAGTCGGATACCGACAACCTCAAGGGTCACCAGGTCATCACCCAGCATGATCTCTGGCAGCAGACTCCAGCCCAAGCCGATGGACGCCATCATCTTCAGGGTTTCCAGGTAATCGGTGGAGAGTCCACAGCGGATCTCTCCTTCCACTTGCAAGAAGGCATCCTCCAGCAGACTACGGGTATAGGTTGCCTTGGTTGGCAGGACGGCGGGGTAATTGACCAGCTCCTCAGGTTGGATCTTGCGGCGAGTGGCCAGCGGATGGTCCTCCGCAACGACGAAAAGTAATGGGTCGCGCCACACCGGCTGGAGCTGCAGATGATCCGAGGGTTGCAGTGGCAGGGTGATCACGCCCAGTTCGAGCTCCCCCTGTTCTACTGCCTGGGATACCTTTTCGGAGCTCATAAAACGGATGTCCAGATCAACTTGCGGGTAGCGGTCTGTATAACGGCGCAGAATGGGGGGCAGGCGGTGCAGACCAATATGGTGGCTGGTGCCCATGGCGAGGGGGCCGGAGACCTCGCCGGACAGATTTAACAGCTCGCGCTGAAGATCTGTCACCCCATGCAGAATCTGCTCGGCCCTCGGCAGCAGATGTCTGCCCGCTTCGGTGAGGAGGATTTGGCGTCCCATCCGGTCGAACAGGGTTGCGCCCAAATCCGACTCCAGACTCGCGATACGTTTGCTCACGGCCGGCTGGGTGATGAAGAGTGTCTCGGCTGCATGAGAGAAGGAGCGGTCGCGGGCAACTTGGACGAAGGCGCGCAGGCTTGAGAGATCCATTTAGTATTCCTATTTAGAATATAAACCATGAAGAATATGAATTTGTATTATGTAGCATGCTCTCTTATGGTTTAGCTAGCTAATTGAGGGAGTGAAATATGAGTACCAAGACCCTGTACGACAAACTCTGGGATTCCCATGTGGTGCGATCTGACGATGGTGGCACCGCACTGCTCTATATCGACCGCCAACTGGTGCATGAGGTGACCTCGCCACAAGCCTTCGAGGGTCTGCGCCTGGCCGACAGAAGGCCTTGGCGCACCAGTGCCAATTTGGCTACACCGGATCACAATGTACCGACCACCAAACGCCCCAATGGCGTCGCGGATATCGTAGACCCGATAGCGCGTATTCAGGTGGAGACCCTGGATGCAAATTGTGAGGAATTCGGTGTGACGGAATTTCACATGAATGATATCAGGCAGGGCATAGTGCATGTGGTTGGACCGGAGCAGGGCGCGACCCTGCCGGGTATGACTGTCGTCTGTGGCGATTCCCACACCTCCACGCATGGCGCCCTCGGGGCGCTGGCATTTGGTATCGGAACCTCCGAGGTGGAGCATGTGCTGGCCACCCAGTGTCTGATCCAGAAAAAATCGAAGTCAATGTTGCTCAGCGTGGATGGCAAGGTCGGGCCAGGCGTGACCGCAAAGGATATCGTTCTGGCGATCATCGGTGAGATCGGTACCGCTGGCGGCACCGGTTACGCCATCGAGTTTGGTGGTGAGGCGATTCGTGATCTCTCCATCGAAGGGCGCCTGACGGTCTGCAATATGGCGATCGAAGCGGGCGCCAGGGCGGGTTTCGTTGCGGTGGACGAGAAGACCGTGGAATATGTGAAAGGTCGTCCCTTCGCACCCAAGGGAGAAGACTGGGAGAAGGCGGTCAGCTACTGGGAGACGCTGCACAGCGACGATGGCGCTGAATTCGATGCAGTGGTGACCATTGACGCCGCCTCTATCAAGCCTCAGGTTACCTGGGGCACCTCGCCGGAGATGGTGGTGGCGGTGGATGAATCGGTGCCTGATCCGGACCGGATCGATGATGCGGTCAAGGCAGAGGGTATGCGCCGGGCCCTCCAGTACATGGGGCTCGAAGCCGGCACCCCGATCGATGAGATCGCGGTGGACAAGGTCTTCATCGGTTCCTGTACCAATTCCCGCATCGAGGACCTGCGGGCGGCGGCCCAGATTGCCAGGGGCAAGAAGGTCGCCAGTAGTATCAAACTGGCCCTGGTGGTGCCCGGCTCAGGGCTGGTCAAGCAACAGGCGGAAGCAGAGGGACTGGATAAGATATTCATCGAGGCGGGCTTCGAATGGCGGGAGCCTGGCTGCTCCATGTGCCTGGCGATGAACGCCGACCGCCTGGCATCGGGTGAGCGTTGTGCCTCCACCTCGAACCGTAATTTCGAGGGCCGGCAGGGGCAGGGCGGACGCAGCCACCTGGTGAGTCCTGCAATGGCGGCCGCGGCGGCCATCGCCGGCCATTTTGTTGATGTGAGAGAGATTCAGGGCTAGCCCGGAGACAGAATATGGACCCGTTCAAGAATTTTACCGGCATTGTCTGTCCGTTGGACCGTTCCAACGTGGATACCGATGCCATCATTCCCAAGCAGTTTCTGAAGTCGATCAAACGCGCCGGCTTCGGGCCCAATCTGTTCGATGAGTGGCGTTATCTGGATATCGGCGAGCCGGGTATGGACAACAGCCAGCGCCCCCTGAACCCGGATTTTCTGCTCAACGATCCCCGCTATCAGGACGCGTCAATCCTCTTGGCGCGCATGAATTTCGGTTGCGGTTCCTCCCGGGAGCATGCCCCCTGGGCCCTGGAGGATTTCGGTTTTAAGGTGATCATCGCCCCGAGCTTCGCCGATATCTTCTTTAATAACTGCTTTAAGAATGGGATATTGCCCATTGTTATAGAAGAAAAAATAGTTGACGATCTATTCGGACTTTCGGGTGAGGCGGAGGCCCTGCAGATCCATGTCGATCTGCAGACCCAGCAGTTGCAATTGCCAGATGGCGGAAAAATCGATTTCGAGGTGGATGCCTTCCGCAAACACTGTCTGCTCAATGGCCTGGATGACATCGGCCTGACCCTGCGGCATGTGGATGAGATCAAGGCCTTCGAAGCACGCCACCGCCAAGCGATGCCCTGGTTGTTTTAATTGATTATTAGTCCGAAAATGAACGCGAATTAACGCAAATAAATATTAATAATCTATTGATAATATTAGCGTTATTTTCGTTCTTCGCGGATCAGGAATACAAACGATGAGTAAAAAGATATTAGTACTGCCGGGTGACGGCATTGGTCCGGAGATTGTCAACGAGGCACTCAAGGTGCTCGCCACCCTGCGGGACAATTTCGGTCTGGATATCGACCTGGACGAGGCCCTGGTGGGTGGCGCGGCCATCGATGCCACGGGGGGACCGTTACCGGACGCCACCCTGGACCTGGCGAAGGAGGTGGACGCGATCCTGCTGGGCGCCGTGGGAGGCCCGAAATGGGAAGCGCTGGATATCTCCATTCGCCCCGAGAAGGGGTTGTTGGGGTTGCGCGCTGGACTTAATCTATTCGCCAATCTGCGTCCGGCGATCCTCTATCCACAGCTGGCGGGCGCCTCGACCCTGAAGCCGGAGGTGGTGTCGGGTCTGAATATCATGATCGTGCGCGAGTTGACCGGTGGCATCTATTTCGGTCAGCCCCGGGGTGTGATTGAACTGGAAAGTGGCGAGCGCCAAGGCATCAATACCCTGGTCTACACCGAGTCGGAGATCGACCGCATCAGCCGGGTCGCCTTCGATATTGCCATGAAGCGGGACAAGCGGGTCTGCTCGGTGGACAAGGCCAACGTCTTGGAGTGCACCGAGCTCTGGCGCGAGGTGGCAAGCCGGGTCGGTCAGGAGTACCCGGCGGTGGAACTCAGCCACATGTATGTAGACAATGCCGCCATGCAGTTGGTGAAATGGCCGAAGCAGTTCGATGTGATGGTTACCACCAACATGTTCGGTGATATCCTGTCCGATTGCGCCGCAATGCTCACCGGCTCCATCGGTATGCTGCCTTCTGCTTCCCTGGATGAGAACAGCAAGGGTATGTATGAGCCAATCCACGGCTCCGCACCGGATATTGCCGGCAAGGGTGTCGCCAATCCCTTGGCGACCATCCTTTCAGTGGCAATGATGCTGCGCTACAGCCTGAATGAACCCGCTTTGGCGGAACGCATTGAGCAGGCAGTCAACAAAGTGCTGGACGACGGACTGCGGACCCCGGATATCATGTCAGAAGGTATGACTGAGGTCGGTTGCGAAGCCATGGGTGATGCCGTGGTTGCTGCGTTATAATTTTTCATTAATTGGTTAAGTCGATGAAACGAGTGGGTTTTGTGGGTTGGCGTGGCATGGTCGGTTCCGTGCTGATGGGCCGCATGCGCGAAGAGAATGACTTTGCTGCGATCGAGGAGCCGGTCTTCTTCACCACCTCTCAGGTCGGACAGGCCGGGCCGGATATCGGCCGGGAGATACCGAACCTGAAAGATGCCAAGGATATTGACGAACTTAAACAGATGGATGTGATCGTCACCTGTCAGGGTGGCGGTTACACCAACGAGATCTTTCCCAAGCTGCGCGAAGCCGGTTGGCGGGGTTACTGGGTCGATGCCGCCTCCAGCCTGCGCATGCAGGATCACACCATCATTGTCTTGGATCCCGTGAACGACAGTGTCATTCGCAATGGTCTGGCGAACGGTGTGAAGGACTACATTGGGGGCAACTGCACGGTGAGTCTGATGCTGATGGCCCTGGGGGGACTGCTCCGGGCGGATCTGGTGGAGTGGGTCACGGCAATGACCTATCAGGCGGCCTCAGGCGCTGGCGCCCGCAACATGCGGGAGCTGATCAGTCAGATGGGGTCGTTGGAGGGCGCCGTGGCCGATAAGCTGGCCGATCCGGCCTCCGCCATCCTGGAGATCGATCAGACGGTTGCCGAGACCATGCGTGGTAAGACCTTCCCTACGGAAAACTTTGGGGTCCCTCTGGCGGGCAGTCTGATCCCCTGGATCGATGTGGCGCTGGAGAACGGTCAGAGCAAGGAGGAGTGGAAGGGCTTCGTTGAAACCAACAAGATTCTGGGTCGCTCGGATAATCCGGTGCCTATCGATGGCACTTGTGTGCGTATCGGTGCCATGCGCTGCCATAGCCAGGCACTGACCGTAAAACTGCGCAAGGATCTGCCGATGGATGAGATCGAAGCAATTCTGGGTGCGGCCAATGATTGGGTCAAGGTGATCCCAAATGATCGTGATCTCACTGTGAACGAACTGACCCCGACCAAAGTGACTGGATCTCTATCAGTGCCGATAGGCCGTCTGCGTAAAATGAACCTGGGTGGTGAATATCTCAACGCCTTCACTGTGGGTGACCAACTCCTATGGGGTGCCGCGGAGCCTTTGCGGCGTATGCTCGGAATATTGTTGGAGCGTTGACCCTCTGACATGAAACAGGAATTCAAGATCGCAATAGTTGGCGCTAGCGGACTGATCGGAGAATCGCTTCTCGCGGCGATTGCGGGGCATCCCCGGCTTACGAAGCATGTGGAGTTATTGGGTGGGGAAGGGAGCGTAGGTCAGCCGCTGGAGTTTGGACGACAGGAACTTATTGTAGGTGAGCTGGCGCTGTTTGACTTTAACCAGGTCCAGGTAGTCATTTCCACGGGTGAAGAGCGGTTAGATAAAGAGTGGTTGGAACGGGCGCGAGAGGCGGGTTGTATCGTGCTAGACATCGGCGCACGGCTGATGGAAGTGTCCGATCTTCCACCGGTGGTGGCCTCGGTCAATGCGGAGGTGTTGGAAATGGTCGCGCATGGTGGGGTTATTGCCCTGCCTGATGCAGCAACAACCCAGTTGATCACCGTGCTGAAACCCCTGGTCGATAGTTTGAACGTTGAAAGGGTTTCAGTTGTCAGCTGCCACGCCGTCTCGGACATGGGGCGCTCTGGGGTCGAGGAGATGGCGCGCCAGACGGCCCAACTGCTCAATGGTAAACCGGTGACCCCGTTGATTTTCCCCAAACAGATCGCTTTTAATCTATACCCTCAGGTCGGGGAGATCGGTAACAACGGATTGACCACTACGGAGCAGAGAATCATTGATCATACAAGACGGATTTTAGCTGATGAGAATATTGGAATTTCACTAACCTGCAGTTGGGTCCCGGTATTTTTTGGTCATTCTCAGGCGATCACTATTCAGACAGCAGATTCAACAAAGATTGATCAAGTGCACGGAATATTCTCGGGGTTCCCGGGAATAAACCTCATTGCGGCTTCAGGATCTTCACCCACGGCCGTTACAGATGCATCCGGAAAGGATAACTTGACGCTAGGTCGGATTGGCTTCGGACCTGAAAGCATGACCGAATTCTCATTTTGGACAGTCGCTGACAACATTCGATTTGGTCTTACTGGAAATGCTGTCAAGGTTCTCGATATTCTGGTAAAAAACTTTTTGTAATCTATAGTTAGCCACATATTATCAAGTTTATTCTATAGCTTTCGCAGGATCTCGGTGGGTTATAGCAATCGGCTTTACAGGTGCTGGTTCGTCGATGGGATCTGTATGTGTGGCAAGGAGGAAGTATGATTCGCAAGCTGTCTCTGGCAGTGGCTGTGGCAACAGCCCTATCGCCTTTGGGTGTACTTGCCTTGGGGCTCGGAGAAATACATACCCATTCAGCACTTAATCAGCATTTTAAAGCTGATATCGATCTGATCTCCATTTCTCAGGACGGCTTACAAGATGTCAGAGCAAGGTTGGCTTCACCAGAAGCATTTGCCAAGTCCGGAATTGATCGACCATTTATGCTGTCGGGGCTGATATTTACTCCCTCTTTGTCATCGGATGGTCGACCGATCATTGCAATCACAAGCAAGGTGCCGGTTCGAGAGCCATTCCTGAATTTTCTGATTGAGGTGAATTGGCCAAAAGGTCGTTTACAACGTGAATATACCGTTTTGCTTGATCCACCGGTGACTTTGGCGAGAAAACCGCCTGCGCTCGAAGCACCACGGATAAGCACGGCTCCCGCACGTCAACCTGGTCAGGCGAGTCAATTCCAGCCCCTCCCAATCGGTGACACTCCATCGGCAAGGATTGCCTCGGAATTCGGTTCCCGAGAGTATGGTCCAATTCGACCCAATGACATGCTTTGGGAGATCGCAAAAACCCTCAGGCGAGAGGGTGAGACAGTCGAGCAGGTCATGCTGGCCCTGCTTCGCTATAACCCCGATGCCTTCGTTCGGAACAATGTGAATAACCTTAAAAAGGGGGTGATTCTGCGTCTACCAGTTGATGCGGATGTGACGGGATTATCTCACCGCCAGGCTCGCAGGGAGTTCCTGGCTCAGACCCGTGAATGGCGTCAGGAACGGGAACAGTCCGTAATGACAGCTTCCTCTGAGCAAGGGGCAGCACCAGTAGCCGGAGTTATCCCCAAGAGTGAAGTGAGTGATCGTCTGGAGTTGGTATCGACGAAAGCAGACGATAGCGATGAGACTAAGGATCAGGGGGACAAGGCCGCACAGGATAAGAAGCTCTCTAGTCTGGAACAGCGGATCCTGTTGACCCAGGAGGAGAGTGAGAGTGCCCGTCAGGAAAACAAGACGCTCCAGACGCGCATTCGAGAGCTTGAGGCCCAGCTTAATGATGTCCAACGGCTGCTTACACTCAAAAACGATCAGCTGGCGGAACTGCAGACCACGCAACGGATCGTGGCAGAAAAGAGTGAGGCCATTGAGTCTGCTGATGAACAAACAGCGGTTACAGCGGTAGCGTCGGATCTGGTGGACTTACCGTTCCAGGAAGGGGAGGTAATCGAAGAGGTCGATATTGAGGCGGTCGTTGAAGCGGCAGTGAGATCAGGACAGACTACCTCTGAGATGCCCGCGGTTGCAGCCGAGCCCGCCAAAATAGAGAAGCCGGAACAACCAGAACGGCCAGTATCCCCTCCGGTTAGCCCGCCTGAAACCCTGGAAAAACCGGAAGCCGCATTGCCACCCGTGGCCCAGGCGCCGAAAAAGAACGGTTTTCTGGAAATCCTCAAAGACAATACCACCTTGATGGGTACGATAGGCGCCGTTGCAGTGCTATTGATTGGCCTACTCTGGTTGATCTTGCGCAGACGCAAGGAAGCGGAGGCAGAGTTCGCTGAGAGTATCTTGATGACTCCTGAGAGTGAAGCAGAGGCTGGTATGACTTCGGGAGAAACCGGTTCTATCAATGAATCCTCAGAAGAGACCTCATTTATGAGCGACTTCTCCCCGAGTGATATCGATGCGCTGCAGGATGAAACGGGCGAGGTTGATCCTATCTCGGAGGCGGATGTCTATATCGCCTATGGCCGATACCAGCAGGCCGAGGAACTGATCAAGCAGGCCATTGAAAGATACCCGGATCGGGAGGAGTTGAAATATAAATTGTTGGAGATCCACTACTCCGCCAAAAACAGTGCCCAATTCTTCCAGTTGGCGGGAGAATTGCGTCAGGCTGGTCTGGAGAAAGCGAAGCCGGAAATCTGGGCCAAGATTGCAGGTATGGGAAAGGAGCTTGATCCTAAGCACGTATTGTTCACCGTGGCGGCGGCCGGTATCGGGCTCAGTGGGTCCGATGATGAACTGGACGATCTCGGATTGAATCTTGGCAGTGAGTTTGCACAGGGCGTGGAGCTTCCCGCATCGTTAGGGGCTAATCAGCCTAACCAGGAGACCGCAGAAGATTCAGGTTCGATGGATCTCAGTGAGTTGGAGAAGCTGGATGAGATGGATCCAGATATTCTGGAGTCTGACTTATCTCTCGGTTCGGAATTTCTCAATAGTCTGGATTCTGAGCAGTATACTGATACGGTGGAGTCGAAGGATGAACCTGACTTGCTGGAGGACATCGACCTGGATGAATTGGAGGCGATTTCCGAATTCGTGGGACCGGAGTCGGATGACAATCTGACCCTCGATTCATCTTTGGATGCTTTAAGCGATCTTACAAGCCATGATCTGGATGGCGCCGAGAGGAACTCTAACTCGGCAGGTGAGGCCGATAGGGTTGGCCTTGAGGACTCGGAACCATTGGAGGATCTCGACCTGGAGAGCCTCGAAAAAGAGTTGGAGTTGCTATCTGGGGATCTTGCGGAGAAACCGGATACAGGAACAGAGGCCGACGCACTGAGTACCCCAGAGGAGGTCGAAACCTCGAGTAATATCCTGGAGTTCGATACCACGGATGAGGTAACGACAAAGCTCGATCTTGCCCGCGCCTATGTTGATATGGGTGATGCGGAAGGGGCAAAGAGCATTCTGGAAGAGGTTGCCAGCGAAGGTAGTGAAGAGCAGAAAGGAGAGGCCCAGGAGCTGTTGCAGAATATTCCCGGCCGATAGAAACTACCCTATCGATGAGCAAAGGGGCGCACCGGATGCGCCCCTTTTGTTTGTGCCTGTGTAGTGGGATATTTCGATGAAGATAGCATTAGGTGTTGAATACGATGGTAGTGAGTTTCACGGCTGGCAATACCAGGGGGATGTGCGGAGTGTTCAGGAGTGCCTTGAGGCGGCACTGTCCAGGGTGGCTGACCACCCTGTAACGGTGATCTGTGCCGGCAGAACCGATACCGGTGTACATGCCACCGGGCAGGTGGTCCATTTTGAGACCACTGCGTTCAGGCCACCGCGCTCCTGGATTTTGGGTACCAATGCCAATCTTTCTGGTGATGTGAGCATTGGCTGGGCGCAAGAGATGCCGGAGGGGTTTCATGCCCGTTTTTCCGCGGTTGGCCGCCACTATCGTTATCAGATTCTGAATCGGGGAACACGATCCGCCCTCTGGCGGGGAAGGGCCACCTGGATACACCACCCCCTGGATGAGATGGCTATGCATCGGGCAGCCCAGCAATTGGTCGGAACCCACGATTTCTCCTCCTACCGTGCCTTGGCCTGTCAGGCGAAACACCCGTTGCGGACCATCCACAGCCTGAATGTCAGCCGGCAGGGGGAGATGGTCATCATCGAGGTCCAGGCCAATGCCTTCCTGCACCACATGGTGAGAAATATTGCCGGGGTACTGATAGCGATCGGTAAGGGGGAGCAGGGGGAATCCTGGAGCCGGGAGATCCTTGAACTGCGGGACCGGACAAAAGGGGGGGTAACCGCGCCACCCCAGGGCCTCTATCTGACCCGAGTGGATTATCCGGAGGAGTATCAAGTACTCCTTTGACGGAGCACTAGCATGGCATAGCGATGCCTGATCCTGTATCTTTGGCTAGTTCATCCTAGAATCTGCAGTTGGACGGGGTAGAGTGTGCGTTTTTGAGGGTGCAAGTCGAGGCGCAACGACGCAGAATAGTTATTCTATTCCAAGAAGTTGCAAC
>CBDVCD010000050.1:0-16093 GCA_965372385.1 uncultured Gammaproteobacteria bacterium
CTGATAGACCGGGGGCAGATAAGGTGGCAAGGGCCGCAGCTCAGGCTTCTCCAGGACATAGGCGGCCTCCGGACTCATGCCGAGGGCGCGCTTGGTCCTTTGATTGGCGGTGTGCTCGCACCAGGTCCGGGCCTGGGCGTTCAGGTCGTCCCAGGTGCTGAACTGGCGTCCCGGCAGGAAGTTTTTTTCGACAAAGTAAAAGGGGCGCTCCACCCGGGCGCTGCGGTTGGCATCGCCGATCGCGTGCGCGATAAACTCAAAGCCGAAGATCTGTCCGAAGGCCACCATCTCCGGGGCGATCACCGCCTCGGCTCCACTGCCCGAGGCCACCACCACATTGGAGTTGTCGACCATGCAGCGACCGGCGCTCCCGTCCATAAAGCAGAGCGCCTCACGCAGAAAGGCCTTGACCTCGAAGCGGGTAAAGCTTCCGCTCCTGCTCACGCCCCTTACCTACATCCATGTAGGCAAAGCAGGGGAAGTAGTGGATGAAGATACGCCGGGAATAGGCGAGCACCAGGGAGGCGCACTGGGCCTTGATGTACTTGTCGTCCAGCTTGAGGCGATGCGGCGAGGTATCGAACTGCATCTCCTCGCCCCTCCCGAAGTGGTAGCTTCCGGCACGCTGTTTCGGTGCCCGCAGATCGGCTTCACGCACCCAACGGGTCAAGGTGCTGTAGGGGATGCGGATCGCATGCTCCGTCTCGAGGACCTCTTGTACCCGCACCACATTGCCTTCACAAAGTGCAAAGGTCTCTTGCAGAAGAGGTAGGATGTGCGTTGGGATTTCCGGTTCCACCAGTCCCTTGGGTGGCGGTCGGCGTATCGCCTGGCGTACGCTGTTGCGTGAGAGCTTCAGCAGCCGGGCGATCTTGCGTACCGGGGTGCCCTTGGCCTTCAGGGCCAGAATCGCTTCGCGAATTTCCGGGGCTATCATGAGTAGTCCTCGCCAATGTCTCGTCCAAATCCTGAAAAATAGTTTTCAGCTCCACCCAGGCCTGCTGTAGCGGCCCCGTTTCCAGGCCCGCAAAGACCAACGGCAGCTGCCTGTGCAGTCCACGTAGACGCACAGCGATACGCTTCAACTCCGTCAGCCAGGCCCCCTCCGGTCCCGCGTGCAGCTCGCTGGCCGCCAGGTCCCGGGTCTGCGCCTGCAGGGCCTGACAGAACAGGCGGGGTTGGGCCAACATGCGTTCTCGTTTCAGGCGGTTGGCCTTCTGGTAGTGTTGATACCAGGTGTGCAACTCACGAGTAGAGAGGGGGTCGCCCTGCAGGGCGGTGAGCAGGGTCTGTGCCTGGTCGTTGTTGGGGCGCGCCAACGGGGCCAGCACCCGGGTGGCCGCCCAAGTGGAGAGTTCACCCTGGCAGATGGCCGTAAACAACGCCTCGGGCAGATCCTCTACCAGGCTCAGACGGCGGCTGACCCAACTCACATCCCGCCCGGTTTGCCGTGCCACCTCCCGCTGGGAAAGTGCAAAACGCGTGATCAGTTCGCGGATGACGGCGCCTTCCTCGATGGCTTCCCAGGTGCGATCTTGGATCCGTACCAAGACCCACAACAGGGCTTGTGAGAGGGGGCAATCCCACAGCTCGACCCAGGCGGTATCTTGTGACAGGCGGCGCAGTGCTTCGATACGCAGATAACCATCGATCAGCACCCAGCGGTCCGCCTGCTCGGCCACCGCCACCACCGGAACCAACTGACCGTTTTGCTCGATCGAGCGGGCCAGACGATCGACCAGGCGGGGCTGTCGCATCCGCAGCGAAGCAAAGCGCAGATCCATGCGGTGTAGATCCGTTTCCAGGGTTTGCATGTTAAAGCGCTTCATGCCTGAAACCCTACTCGCCCTCCGACTCTATGGCGATGAAGTCCTCATTTGCAAGATGAGACTAAAACGATCTTAACCTCCCGATACTAAGGCGATTTTCACCAGGCACGCGTTCTCATTTGCAAGATCCTCAGCCGTCACGGGAATCATGCGGTAAGTACCTGTATCCAAGGAAAAAGGGAAGCTTGACGCGTCCTCATTGGCAAGATCGCCCCCGGGCGGCGGCTGGGGCGCTTTCAGCCGTCTGGCCCGATCACGTTCACGCTGTTTCTCCCGATTGCGAGTAACTGACTGGGGATGTTTGCGGCGATAGTCACGCCAATAGTCGGGATGCCGGCTGCGCCACTGCCGGTTGGCCTGAACATCGTTGTCCCGGTAGTCCGGATCGGCGGTTCGCCGGGCCTTCTGCCAGCGTCGTTTACGTTCCCGCTGGCATGGAACTGCAGAACAGAACGTCTGCCCGGGGGCTTGAGGACGGGGGTGAAAGAGTTTGTGGCAAGCCGGACAACGCCTCTGTTCCATACCGAGCCTCTCTTCGATTGAAATCGATTTCGAGAGTCTTGGCCGGAAGGCCTATATCAGCAAATGAAGGGCGTTATCTGTTTGGGTGGGTCAGGAACAGTGAGCAGCGCTATAGCGAATACCGGGGTGGGTCAATTTTAGTGAGTATGGGCGGGTCAATCTGTGTGAGTGTTAAAGGGCCTGCGCGGTCGTTCGGCTGACCTCCTTTGTCCACTGGCGGTTTTTCGTCACTATTCAGAATGAATGATTGAGCAGCTATAACATACTGATTTCAGGTATTTCTTAAAGAAGTGTCTGCAGCATGGACGCTGCAGTCAAGCCTACAAGGACGTATTCACGGCGACTTCTTTCAGACATACCTGAAAGCAGTGATGTGCTTGTGATGAAGCTGTATAGTTACGTTTTTTTACGTCTGAGGCTGCCATCCATGGCGCGACTGTGGTGGCTTTTACTGATCCCCGGCCCGCACATCGTGTGCGGTCGTTCGGTTGAATCCTTTGTCCACTGGACAAAGGATTCAACCTCACCCAACGATAGCGAGAAGTACGCCTGCTGCTACGGCGGAGCCGATGACGCCCGCTACATTCGGCCCCATGGCGTGCATCAGTAGAAAATTATGGTGGTTGGCTTCCAACCCAACCTTGTTAACCACACGAGCCGCCATGGGTACGGCGGAAACCCCCGCGGCACCAATCAAGGGATTGATCTTTCCTCCCGTGACACGATGCATAACCTTTCCCATCAGCACACCCGAGGCCGTTCCAATACAGAATGCGAATGCCCCGAGGGCTAAAATACCTAGCGTCTCTACTGACAGAAACTTATCCGCGGAGAGCCTGGAGCCAACCGCTAATCCCAGGAAGATCGTTACGATATTGATGATTTCATTCTGCGCCGCATGGCTGAGACGCTCAACCACTCCGCTTTCGCGCAACAGATTACCGAATGTCAACATGCCGATCAGTGGAGCCGCCGATGGCAGGAAAATGACACAGAGCATCAGCACCGTAAAGGGAAACAACACCTTCTCCATCTTGCTGACGTGCCTGAGCTGCTGCATTTCCACGGCCCGTTCCTTCTCCGTAGTGAGTAGACGCATGATCGGCGGTTGGATGATCGGCACCAAGGCCATATAAGAGTAGGCTGCCACTGCGATTGCACCAAGCAGATCAGGAGCGAGTCGGGATGCCAGAAAGATAGCCGTAGGCCCATCAGCACCGCCGATGATGGCGATCGCCGAAGCGTCGGCCAAGGAAAAATCGAATCCTGGAATCAGGTTTAAACCCAGGGCCCCAATCAAGGTAACAAAGATACCGAACTGGGCCGCGGCCCCCAGTAACAGGGTCCAGGGCATGGCGATGAGGGCGCCAAAGTCGGTCAGCGCACCAACCCCCATAAAGATGAGCAGGGGAAATATACCCGTCTCTATACCGACATGGTAGATCTGGCCCAACAGACCATCCGCGCCACCGATTCCAGCCAGCGGAATGTTGCTCAAAATGGCGCCAAAACCAATCGGCAGCAACAACAGGGGCTCAAACTTTTTTACCACCGCCAGGTAGATCAACAGCCCGCCGATAAACATCATCAGCGCCTGCCCCCACTCCAGGTTGGCGATCCCCGTGGATTGCCACAAAGGCTCCAGTCCCAATTCGACCATCAGGAGAGACTGATCAATGGAGTGCTTACCTGCACAGCATCGCCCTCTTTCACAAGAATATCGGCCACAGTACCCGCGGAAGTAGCCCTGACCTCGGTCTCCATTTTCATCGCCTCAAGGATCATTAGCACCTCACCGGAGGCAATCTGCTGTCCCTTGGTGACATTGATCCTATATATATTCCCAGCAAGTGGTGCCGTTATGCTGGCAACGTGTGGAGCTGGGGCGGCTTGGGCATGAGATGCCTCGCTGCCGGCAGGTGGACCGACATCATGGACCCTGCCATCCGGGGTCACCTTCACCTCATAGGTCACACCATTCACTTCAACCCGGTAGGCCTCCGTTCCCCCCGCGGGAAGAGCTGGCTCGACAGTTTTAGAAATGGGCTCAGGTTCACTGCCTGGGACCGGCTCAAAGGCATCCGGATTGTTACGATTCTCAAGGAATTTGAGCCCGACCCGCGGAAAGAGCGCGTAGATCAAGACATCATCGATCTCTTGATCGGCAATCGTTAGGCCGTGCTGCCTGGCGAGTTTGCGAAACTCGTCTGTGAGCTTATCCATCTCCGCGTCCAGCAGATCGGCCGGACGGCAGGTTATGGGCTTCTCTCCATCTTCCAGGACTCTGGCCTGCAGCTCAATATTCACCGGCGCAGGGGTCGCGCCATACGCTCCCTTCAACACACCTGCTGTCTCTTTCGCGATGCTCTTGTAGCGCTCGCCTGTCAGAACATTCAGCACCGCCTGGGTACCGACAATTTGAGATGTGGGTGTGACCAGTGGAATAAAGCCCAGGTCTTCACGCACCTTGGGGATCTCCCGCAGCACCTCATCCAGCCGCTCGTGAGCCCCCTGCTCTCTCAGTTGATTCTCCATATTTGTCAGCATGCCACCTGGCACCTGAGCCACCAGGATGCGCGAGTCAACACCCTTGAGCGCCCCTTCAAATTTGGCGTATTTCTTGCGCACATCCCGGAAATAGGCGGCGATCTCTTCCAGAAGTGACAGGTTCAAGCCCGTGTCCCGATCCGTTCCCTCCAGGATAGCCACCACCGACTCGGTGGGAGAGTGGCCATAGGTCATACTCATGGAGGAGATAGCGGTATCCACCATGTCGATACCCGCTTCCGCCGCTTTGATAATCGTGGCCGTACTCATGCCAGTCGTGGCATGGCTCTGCATGGCTATCGGTATGGAACAGACTGATTTCAGACGCTTGACCAGTTCTTCCGCCACATAAGGCCTGAGCAGACCCGCCATATCCTTGATACAGATGGAATCACACCCCATAGACTGCAGATTTCGTCCCATCTCCACCCAATAATCCAGATCATGCACCGGGCTGACTGTGTATGACATGGTGCCCTGGGCGTGCTTTCCAGTCTTCAGCGTGGCCTTTACCGCCGTCTCCAGATTACGGATGTCGTTCATCGCATCGAAGATACGAAAGACATCGACGCCATTTTCTGCCGCACGGTCGACAAAGGCCTCAACCACATCGTCCGCATAGTGCCGATATCCAAGGATATTCTGTCCCCTCAGCAGCATCTGCTGTGGCGTCTTCGGCATTGCCGCCTTGAACTCCCGCAGCCGTTCCCAGGGATCCTCTCCGAGAAACCGGATACAGGCATCGAAGGTGGCCCCCCCCCAGGATTCCAACGACCAGAAGCCAACCTGATCGAGCTTCTCCGCAATCGGCAACATGTCATCCAGACGTAGCCGGGTCGCGAATAGGGATTGGTGGGCATCACGAAGAACGACGTCAGTAATACCTAAAGGCTTTTTTTCACTCATAAATACCCAGTGTTCGGTCTCTATCAATTAGCCTGGATCAGATTTACAGTCCGACAGAATTTTACAGCGATTTCAGCTATGTGTCGTCCGATATCGGGAGATTGCCGCGGAGATGACAGCAACCAGGTCGCCCCTGGTCCCTACAGAGGGTTGAATTGTCGGTGTAGAAGGCATGATCTTTTCCCGATCTGCCGCCCGTTCCTCGACAGCCTGCGCCAATCGGGACATTCCGAGCATGCTGAAGACCAACGTTACCAGGAAGGTAAAGACGATCCCCATGCCTAGAAGCATCAAATTCAAACCACTTATAATGAGCTCTGTTAACGGCATGATATTCATTGACTGTTTTACTATGATATTGGCTTTTTACTTGTCAACAAGCATGACTGTCAAGCAGTAATTACTTTCATAACACGCCCTTTTGTATTGTTTGAATATACTTACATTGATTTTATTTAGAATATCCATGCTAACTACTAAGTCAGGCTAGATTAACGACTTATGCGATACTGCTTAATCAAAGGAAACAGACGAAAATGACCACGGGCCCCACGAAATCGAGCCAGCAGCTCGTGCTCGGCTCCACCTCACCCTTCAGACGTGAACTGCTCTCTAGGCTGGGGTTCGATTTCATTACCGCCTCCCCGGATATCGATGAGACTCCAAAACCCAATGAAACGCCGGATTCACTGGTCGTTCGTCTGGCAAAACTCAAGGCCTCAGCGGTCTCCTCTGACCATCCTGAGGCACTGATAATCGGTTCCGATCAGGTGGCCACCATCAAGGGGAAAATCCTGGGTAAACCTGGTGATCATGAACGTGCTGTCAATCAATTACTCTTAGCCTCAGGAAATCGAGTCACTTTTTCTACCGGACTTTGCCTGCTGAACAGCCGTACTGGGAAAACCCAGATCTGTTGCGAACCCTTCCATGTCTATTTCCGCGAGTTGACAAGATCAGGTATCGAGAACTACCTGAAACGGGAGCAACCCTATGATTGTGCCGGCTCATTTAAATCGGAAGGCCTCGGGATTGCCCTGTTTCGCAAGATGGAAGGCGATGATCCCAATTCATTGATAGGACTGCCTCTCATACGCCTGATCGATATGCTGAAAAACGAGGGAATAGACCCACTCGCCTTCTGAGCTACTTCAGCCCTGGAGGGCAGGCTCAGAACAGGAGGTCTTCGACTGCCTTGGTGTCTTCGTCGATGAGCAGACTCGAAAGCTCATCCTTGTCTTTATCTAGCCTGGCAAACGCCTTCACGGATGCGTGATCGATCCCACCCAGAGGATGCTCTGTCCCTTCATAGGCAAGAATATTCGCTACCTGGACCAAATCAACGTAATCGACAGGTGCGCTACCAGGATCCCGTGCAAGATTTTCATGTTCCGCCGCAACCGCCACGATCATTGGATCGAACTTCCAACGCTTCACAATAGTGCTTCCAACCTGGGGATGAAGTTTGCGCAACAGACGGTCGAGATAGTCGGTATTCCTGGTCAACTCATCGTATTCACAGGCCTTGATCAATAAGGGTATATGGCCAATATCATGTACTAATCCAGCCACCAGAGCCACATCCGGATCGAGTCGCATATGCTCTTTTGCCAGAATTGCCGCGTGAGCGCCCACCTTGACAGAGTGCGCCCATAAATTCTCCATCCGTTTTTCAATCGTCTTGATAGGCGTTCGAAACACCTCCTTCATGGAGACCGCATAGACCGCATTCTTCACCCGCTGGAAGCCAATCCGGGTAATGGCAAGCTTGATGGCGGCAACGGCGTTGATACCCCGATATAGTGGGCTGTTAGCATAGCGGATAAGCCTGGCCGTCAATGCCGCATCTTTTGAGATGATCTTTTCCAGGTCTGCCGCGGAACTGTCTGCATCATTGATCACCAGAAGTGCTTCCAGAGCAAGAGTTGGCAGGGTCGGCAGATAAATCCTGTTGGCGCGCAGATCTTCCCGCACCTCGTTGACAAAATTACCTATCGGAAAGGCCTCCATCTCGCGCTTGGCGCGATCTTCTGGCGTTTCCGTGATGGCCGCAACGCCATCTGGGAGGTGAAATACTGATTTTGGCATTACGCAGGCCTTAACGGCAGGTATTGGCAGAAAGTTTAGTACTTTAGCGCTACCTTGCCAGCACAGAAAAGAGACAAATCCCGAAGTAAAGAGATCACTTCGGGGATGAAAATATAGACCTGTCTGATCCTTGATCCACCTCTCATTCCAGCAATTCCACAATTAATTAATTAAATGATTATATATCTTTTTGTCAATCACTTAGGCCAGATTTTCAGATCTTGAGCAGCACGAATATCCTTAAGATTCACTAAATAATGCCGAATACACCGGACGTAGATACATGAACAGACCTATCGGTAGACGCACGTGAGTATAGACCGGGTTGTGAATTCCATTGGTAAACAAACAGACAAAAAACCGTCGATCCTTGTCGCTGACGATTCCAAGGTGGTACGTCTCTCTCTGACGAATATCCTGGGGAGTGAATACAACATTATTGAAGCGGAAGACGGCATGGAAGCCTGGGAGACGCTGTATAAGAAACCAGAAATTAATCTGGTGCTATCAGATCTTTCGATGCCGAATCTTGATGGTGTAGGCCTGCTCAAAAAAATTCGTAACTCTAATGATGAGCGAGTCCGAAATATACCGGTTATCGTCATAACTGGTAATGAAGAGGATTCGAAGACTCGAACCCAGCTTCTCGATGAGGGTGCAAATGAGCTCATCACGAAACCTTTTAAT
Organism: uncultured Gammaproteobacteria bacterium; assembly: GCA_965372385.1. Taxonomy (GTDB): domain Bacteria; phylum Pseudomonadota; class Gammaproteobacteria; order Chromatiales; family Chromatiaceae; genus JASJBU01. The sequence goes on from CBDVCD010000050.1 coordinate 8,580, forward strand.
ACTCATGAAATGATTGAACAGGCTAGAAAATATACCCAGAGACAACCTGAAGCCGCCACTGACAGCGCCATGCAGAAAACTGACGAATTACTCAATGGGATCACCGGGAAAGATCATTTTATCCAACAGATTCGAAAAGTGCTGTCATTCGCGATTCGAAACAAGAACGAGCTGGCCATCTTGATGCTCAAACTGGATCAGTTTGAGTCGATTAAGAAACATTACAGTGAACCGGCAATCGAACACATTCTGATCACGACCGCCGAGATCATCCGCACACATACCCACATTGAAGACAAGCTCGCCTATTTCGGCGATGGAACCTTTGCCATCCTGCTGCCCGCGGCAAATGCAATCGGCACCAGATATCTTGGCAAGCGCATTCTCTCTGACCTTGTGGCGAAGCAGTTTTATCTCGGCGAATCAGACGCAACTGTTACGGTAAGCATCGGAGTATCAGCCCCTGAGATCAAACCTGGAACCACCTACAAAGAAATTCTGTCGCTTGCCGAACAGCGCCTGCAAGCCGCGGTGAACGCTGGTGGAAAACGGATAGTCGACAAAGGTACGGCCACCATAACCCCTGTAAGCACACTGATAACAGACGACTCTGATGAGAAATCCGCCATTGAAAAAATGCTCAAACAGACTGAGATTGAGATGCGCAAGCTGGCTGCTCAAGAGGTGGAAAAGATCAAGGCCAGACAATCTCAAGACAGAAACTTACCCGCCCCTATCCTCGACGCCGATGAGATCAATGACAGATTATTGCTTACAGAACAGGAAAATAGACTGCTTAAAGAAGAGCTAATCAAATTACGCAAACACTCAGAAGATACAGAACTACTAAGGAAGCAGCAGTATGAGACCGATAGCCTCCTGCAACAGACAAAGTTCAAACTCCAACAGCTAAAAAATGATTACGACGAAATGCATAACCGTGCAGAAGATGCGGAATCAAGCAATAGTAGACTGCAGGAAACTGATGATGACCGCTCTATAATCGAAACACATCTCTTAGAGGAGCGTTCACAAATTCAAAGTGAACTTAATGTAGCAACCCAACGCATTGAGGAAATAGTGGCCGACTCCAGAAAATCCGAGCTGATTATTCGAAATTTCAAGCAACAGCTCATAACACAAAAGAATAAATTCGTATTAGCACTGAAAGAAGAACAAAAGATGCGATCGATGGCCGAACAAAAGTTGAATGCGATAGAGGACAAGCCGCTCGACACAAAAAAAGAAACCCCATTTTCCCTCACGTCTATACCGACTATTGCACCGATTGAGGAACCTCAAGAAGCCAGCCCAGTTAAACCAACTGTTGAATCATCAATTAATTTTGCATCACCAGCACCTATTATAAAAGTAACCAGAACTGAACAACCAGCACTTGTAAAAAAGGATGTTGAAACACCCAAATTCACATGGCTCTACAAATTAGTTGTGGTGGCATTGATAGGGGCAATCGCGGCAGCCGGTGTACAAATATGGTTAAGTATAAAACAGCGCCATGCAGAAACTTCTGTAAGCGTCAACCAGCCGATGACAGCAACCCAGCAAAATAGAATCCCTGGCCCTGAGGGAGAAGTGAACAATTTGGCTGGGAACCCATACAGCGCAGAATCCCCCCGCACTGTTGAGGATGTATCGTCACCAACACTTTTGGCAGAAGAAGCCAAACTGCAAGCCGAGCTTACCATTAGGCAAGTTGCGGAAGAGGAATTCCAGGCCTCCCGGCGAAGATAGCGGGTGTGATGACTTGGCGAGCGCTTATGTCCGAAGGGATGAGGTGTAGCTTACAACCATCACTCCACGGCAGTATATTCAAAAATACCGGCATGGATCGGCCAACCCGATTGATCAATCACCCATACCGTCCATTTCCCCGTCATGGCAGGTTCGAGCTTCTTCTTGGAATAGACCCGCCAGCGAGGACCCTCTACGGCAAATGGAACCTCACTGATAACCCGACCATCGTATTCCCAACGGTGGGAAATTGATCGCCCCTGAAGATTACGCAATTCCGTGAAATAATAGATACTGGTAACAGAGTTGTCGAGTGTTACCACCTGATCCACTGGTTCTCGATCAGATATCCCGGTGGTAAATTGAGCCCGAGCAACTCCGGCATCAGGAACCGGTGATTCCAGTATCTCCTCCCCCATAGCAGTAAGTGGAATGGATCCAAGGATAAGAAGGGTAGCGAGAGTAAATGCCTCTTTCATGACCACTCGATACAGACTCATAAAACCGCCCCTTCAGCGTGATATAACCAGAACATACAAAGTAAAACATTAAGGAGAAAAGGTTGAGCTCACTGCAGTGAAAGAAGATTATAGCAGTAGTCAGCCGATATTCGCTGACCGATTGGATGGTAGAAGTTGCAACCATCTGTACCAATCGTTCGGCTTATCGCCTTATCACCCGTAACCATCGCCAAAAATTGAGTAGACCTGCCAACGAAGCCGACAAATAGGTTAAGGCTGCAGCTCGTAGGATTCTTTCTGCAGCTCGATGCTGATCAGCGGTGAGATATCCGGCCTTGAGTAACGGCAGAGCCTTTTTGAAACTGGCATCCAGCTCGACAGGCAAGGTGACGAGCTGCACCAGTACATTCATCCCCATGATGAGAAAAGCAGCCACCAGGGTGATGGCACCCGCGGACGGGGCACGTGTCGCCAGTGTTAACAAGGGTGCGGCAAACAACAGAAAGGAGCCGAGCTTCTGGGATGTGGAGGCAACCACCACCAACCGGGTACGCCATCTTAGCAGTGGATCATCCGTGGCATGCTGAATGGCATGTCCAACCTCATGGGCGGCGGTGGTAATGGCTGTCAGTGTTCTGCCATTGTATTTGTCACCCGTGAGACGAACCGACCTGGTGCCTGGATCGTAGTGATCCCCCTGAGCAGAAATCTCAACCTTGACCGTGTTCAGGTTAAAGCTGTCAAGTAGATGACGGGCCAGTTCACTCCCATTGCCTGGGAAATTATCCTCGGGTTTGCGGTTGTATTTCGCCATGACGCGCTGGACCCATATCTGGGGTCCACAAGCACCAGCGCAAAAATAAACGCTACGAGCAAAAAATAATGCATAGCGGATGATGGGTTGAATAAGGCTCTTTAGAGCTAGTACCAGCCCGCCAACAGTTCCGGGCGGACCATCCACTGTATTCGCCAACATCCCCCATGATCAGATTCCAGGCAGCCAATAGACCCAGTGCGGTATTCCACAATCTCGGTCTCCCCAGCTCCGGCAGCTAGGAGGCTGTCGGCCTACTTTGAACAGGATAGAGCCTCATCTATCCGCCTGTTATCTAAGGCCGCAGGTCCCGCCCGGACAACATGAGCCGGTCGCACAGGATGGTTCCGGGTTCGACAGGCTGGAGCTGCTGATGACAGCCCCACCACTGATTAAACGGCGCACCGGGGTCTCCGCGGGCGTATCGCCAGGCTCGACCTGGGCCTTTGCGCAGAGTTCGCCCCAGCTGGCAAGCTCCTCATTCATCCCATGTCTGACCTCAACCTTCCGACCATTAGTTTCACAAAAATAGTCATACGTCGGCATCATTTACCTCCAGATACTTCAGTTCATCAACCGATTGGCTCTATTTTACCCTACACAGCTCTATTTCTCCCCCTTTTGGCAGTTTTCCATTGACATCTTTTCTCTTGGCCCACCAAGTCTGCTTTGATAACGTGTCTACATGACAGACGATAACCAACATCCCATCGATACCCTGCAACTCAGGCGGGTCGCGATCGACACCTACAAGGAAAATGTCGCCTATATGCACCGCGACTGCGAACTCTACCGGGTGGAGGGTTTCCAGGCGCTATCAAAGATAGTGATCACCGCCAACAACCATCTCATCTATGCCGTGCTCAATGTAGTGGATGACGAAAACATCGTGAGGCATTGTGAAGTCGGACTATCCGAACAGGCCTTCGATCAATTACAGATGGGTGAAGGTAACCCGGTGCGGGTTGCCCAGGCCGAGAAACCCTCCTCCATGGAAGCGGTACGCGGTAAAATCAGTGGTGAACGGCTGACGCTGAAGGATTTCCAGCAGATTACCACAGATATCACGGCCCACCGCTACTCCCGCATGGAGATGGCCGCATTCCTGGTTGCTACCGGGCAGAACAATCTGGATAGAGAGGAGGTCCTGCACCTGACCCGCGCGATGACGGAATCTGGCGCTCGGCTCGACTGGAAGGACAGCCCGGTGGTGGACAAACACTGCATCGGCGGGATTCCGGGCAACCGCACCAGTATGCTGGTAACCCCCATCGTGGCGGCCCATGGCATGCTGATGCCAAAGACTTCGAGCCGTGCGATCACCTCTCCCGCCGGCACCGCGGACACCATGGAGGTGCTGGCCAAGGTGGAGCTATCTCCCAGTGAACTCCACGATATCGTGCGTAAGCAGCATGCCTGCCTTGCCTGGGGCGGCACCGCCCACCTGGCACCCGCGGACGATATCCTGATCTCTGTGGAACGGCCACTGGGGATCGACTCCCAAGGCCAGATGGTCGCCTCCATCCTGTCAAAGAAACTGGCCGCCGGCTCCACCCATCTGTTGATCGATATCCCGGTAGGTCCCTCCGCCAAAGTCCGCCATATGCGTGAGGCTCAACAGTTGCGCAAGCTCTTCGAATACTCCGGTGACCGGTTGGGCATTTACCTGGAGGTCATGATTACCGACGGTTCCGAGCCCATCGGGCGAGGCATAGGGCCAGTACTCGAGGCCCGCGATGTGATGCAAGTGCTGCACAACGATCCAGATGCACCCGCCGATCTCAGACAGAAGTCATTGCGGCTGGCCGGGCGCCTGTTGGAGTTCGATCCCGATGTACGCGGCGGTTACGGCTACTCTATCGCCCGAGACATTCTCGATTCAGGCCGGGCGTTGAAAAAGATGAAAGCCATCATCGAGGCTCAGGGTCAGCAAATGAAGGCATTTAAACCTGGCAAACTGCAATATGAAGTCTGTGCACACAAAACGGGGGTTGTCACGACCATCGACAATTACCAAATAGCCAAGCTGGCCAGCCTGGCGGGCGCGCCCATCGATAAGGGAGCGGGCGTTGATCTGCTAAAGAAATTGGGGGATCCAGTGGAAAAAGGCGAACCACTCTATCGAGTCTACGCTGAATATAACAGCGATTTTAAATTTGCCCAGGAATTGAGTGAAAAAAACAGTGGTTACAGAATTGGCAGGCGGGATGAGGTGGCAAAGCGGTACATGGAACTCTAGTGGGTAAACAGTGAACCCAAACCCGGGGAATTGAGACAATTTGATGACAGTCACTGTTTCGCTCTAGACGTAACACCCGATCTGCTTTATAAACTGCAACAAACTGCCAATCAGGGATTCAGGCAGACTAACCAAAGAATACAACATCAATAAATGATTTAGAAAATCGTCCAGCCCCGTCCTGTAGCACACATCATCAGGCGGGGCTGACTCAATCCTATTGACTGAAAACTTACCCAACCAGGAGAACCCAATGGCAGAAAAGGTCTATGAAGTACCCGCCGATTTCGCCGCCCAGGCAAATATCACCAGTGAACAATATAAGGAGATGTACCAGCGCTCCATCGATGACCCGGAGGGTTTCTGGGCCGAGCAGGCCAACGAATACCTGACCTGGTTCAAACCCTGGGACAAGGTCCTGGACTGGAGTTTCGGGGAGGATGATCTGCACATCGAGTGGTTCAAGGGTGGCAAGCTGAATGTCTCCTATAACTGCCTGGACCGTCACCTGGAGAGCCGCGGTGACCAAACCGCCATCATCTGGGAAAGTGACGACCCTAATAAGGACAGCAAGATCAGTTACCGCGAACTGCATACCGATGTGAACAAATTCGCCAACGTATTGAAGAGCCGTGGGGTGAAAAGGGGGGATCGGGTCTCCATCTACCTGCCCATGATCCCGGAGGCGGTGGTGGCGATGCTTGCCTGTACCCGTATCGGCGCGGTGCACTCCATCGTCTTCAGCGCCTTCTCACCGGACGCCCTGAAGGACCGCATTCTCGATTCCGACTGCCAGTGTCTGATCACCTCCGACCAGTCGATCCGCGGCGGCAAACATATTCCACTCAAGGCCAATGCGGACAAAGGTCTGGCCAGTTGCCCCGATGTGCATACCTGCATCGTGGTAAAACACGGCGGTGAACCGGTGGAATGGACCGAGGGCCGCGACGTCTGGTACCACGATGCCCTAGCCTCCGCCGATCCGGTCTGCGAGCCGGAGCATATGGATGCCGAGGATCCCATGTTCATCCTCTATACCTCCGGTTCCACCGGCAAACCCAAGGGCGTACTCCACACCACCGGCGGCTACCTGCTGCAGGCGGCCATGACCCACAAGACCGTTTTCGACTACAAGGATGGTGAGGTCTTCTGGTGCACCGCCGACATCGGCTGGGTCACCGGCCACAGCTATATCGTCTATGGTCCGATGGCGAATGGCGCCATCAGCCTGATGTTCGAGGGCATCCCCACCTATCCGGACGCGGGCCGCTTCTGGCAGATCGTGGACAAACACAATGTGGCTACTTTCTACACCGCACCTACCGCGATCCGCGCCCTGATGGCGGTTGGCGAAGCACCGGTCAAGGCCACCTCACGCAAATCCCTGCGCCTACTCGGTTCCGTCGGTGAACCGATCAATCCCGAAGCCTGGGAGTGGTACAACCGGGTGGTGGGCGACAACCGCTGCCCCATCGTTGACACCTGGTGGCAGACCGAAACCGGCGCCCACCTAATAACACCGTTACCCGGCGCCACCCCACTCAAGCCAGGCTCAGCCACCTTCCCCTTCTTCGGTGTGCTGCCCTGCCTGCTTGACGACGAGGGCAATGAGATCGAGGGCAACCCTGCCTCTGGCAACCTCGCCATCAAGTACCCCTGGCCCTCCCTGATGCGCTCATTGTATGGCGATCATAGACGCTTCTTCGAGACCTATTTCCAGATGTACCCCGGCTACTACTTCACCGGCGACGGGGCACGCCGCGACGAGGACGGCTACTACTGGATCACCGGCCGGGTAGACGACGTACTGAATGTCTCCGGCCATCGCCTCGGCACCGCTGAGATCGAGTCCGGACTGGTACTGCACGAAAAGGTCGCTGAGGCCGCCGTGGTGGGCTACCCACATAAGATCACCGGTCAGGGTATCTACGCCTATGTCACCCTCATGGCCGGAGAGGAAGGCACGGATGAATTGAAGAAGGAACTGGTCAACCTGGTACGCCAGGAGATCGGCCCCATCGCCAAGGTCAACCTGATCCAGTGGGCGCCCGGCCTGCCCAAGACCCGTTCCGGCAAGATCATGCGGCGTATCCTGCGTAAGATCGCCGCCAATGAGCTGGATAGCCTGGGCGACACCTCCACTCTGGCGGATCCATCGGTGGTGGAAAACCTGATTGAGAACAGGGAAAACAGATAATCCTAGATTCCTCAGTTGACCGCTCCATTCTACTGTTAACGAGTTGAAATT
>CBDVCD010000051.1:0-15880 GCA_965372385.1 uncultured Gammaproteobacteria bacterium
ATCCGCCATGACAACCCAGTCCCTATCCGCCGATCATGACAGTGGTGGCGCCTAACACGATGCTCCCTCCGTGTACGGTGGTATCGCCCATTCTGGCCGCCGGCTTGTTACTGATCATGACGGTGGCTGAACCTTTGGCAATGGTATCCGGCGGCCCCACACAGACGCAGCTGTCTCCCAGCACCGCGGCCGGCAGTTTCTCGATCAGCACCGTGGGCACCCCGGGACCGACTACCGGGCCACCCACATGAGGTATAGGTGGTAACCCAGGTGTCTGCATGGGACAGGTATGCATGTCTGTCAATCTTGCTGCTGGCGGCATCTATTCATCCTCTACTGTTTAAGGTCCACGGAAAAATCGTTTTTTCCGCAGCCCTAATTGATCATCACCATGGCGCCCTTGACCGTAGTCTGCCCCGAAGCCGATAATTCGGCGCTGGCGTTACCCTTGGCGACGAAACCTACACTGGCGCTGTGATTGACATTCAGGCCTTCCACGGAAACATCCGCCTTTGAAGTGATGCCGATCTCGCCTACCGCTACAATGCTGATTTTTCCTTTGGCGCTGATACTGATGTCCTTGGGACTGTCCAGCAATATACCGCTCTCACTCAACTCCAGCTTGTTGCCATTTTGATCCTCTAACAGGATCGATTTGTCTTCATCGCTGATAATCAACTGATTGTTACCTGGTGTGATGATGGTGATGACCTTTTTATCATCATCAAACTCTACCTTGAGTTCACTCTTGGTGACTATCGCTTTGATGAAATTGTCTGCTGTCAGTTCGTAGGGTGGTGCGAGCTTACTACTGTATACACTACCCAGCACAATCGGGTTGGAGGGATCATTGTTGAGATATCCAAGCACCACTTCATCACCAATCTCGGGAATGAAAAAGGCCCCAAACTGATTCGAGGCATAGAAGTTCGCCAACCTGGCCCACACACCTTCTGTTTCCGCCTGCAGTACAGGCACTGACACCTGGATCTTGAACTGTCCATCCGGGTCTTCATCCAGCTTTTTCACTACACCAATCTGCAGGCCCTCGACACCGGGCAGCAGTCCGGCCGCTGTCGGTGCGATGACATCATTCTCCTCAACGAACCAATTGGGTGACATGCCAAAATCAACTTCCGTCAGCCAGTTGCCGTTCGCGATGTCATGCGTGACCGAGTTGACAAAGACCTTGCCATTGAAGCGATTACCGACACCATCCAGCTCAATAAGGGAGCCGATCTCCGCTTTGGCGCTGCCTTGAAATTTCATGCGTCCACGGATTCTGGCGAGACCCGACTTGAGCTGTTGTGCGCTGGCCCAGTCCTTGAGTTCGCTCTTTTCCAGCATGGCTGTAGTTTGCAGCCGATAGGATTTGAGACCGATTACCTTTGCCAGGTCCGCGGCACTGAGGTCACCCTGCGGATTGAGTGATTGCGGCGCAACATTCTCTTCCACTACCTCTTGTGCATTAGGATCCCATGTTGCGCAGTTCACTTCTGCCAGTTGACTGCGCGCGTCGATATCGGCATGAAATTCCATCAGGTCATCCCCATAGCTGACCTTCAAGACGGGAGAGGCATCGGTTGATGGTGGTTTGACGGACAGCTTTCCGTTGTCGACGCAGACCAACAGACCATTGGACTCGGCACGGCTGAGTGTGAAGTCCCAGTCGGTACAATAATATTGCACCAGCTCCTTATGTTGGGTTGTCGTTGCCTGTATATCGGAACTCAAACCAGCATGGTTACTGATCAGTTTAGAGATGATTTCACTATCCTTCGAATCGATATAATTGGCATTTTTACGACCGATCGTCATCACTACCGCCTTGTCACGGCATTCGATTACCAGGCGGGAAAAGTTATCACCCGTAATCTTTATACCGTGTTTAATGACGATGCCTGCAAAAATCGTCTCCTCGCTTCCATCGTATCCCGCATTGATCTTTATCTCACTGCCCGGCTTGAAAGCATCATCGTTACTGACAGGAAAATCTCTTTCCGGCATGTCACCGTCGATCAGTACAAGCTTGGCTTGCGGGATCTTGTTTATGGACTTGTTCACCAAGACCGAAATAACCTGAATCGTCTCATCGATCTGCGCACCATTACTGAAAATGGTCAACTTGACTACACCATGACTGTTGAGAGTGGGCGAATCCGTCATTCCTTACCTCAATGGGGGAAAATGGAGTGTGCTGCCTGGTTTGATAGCACGAAAGTTGGTGATATTATTGATTCTGGCAATCTCCAGATAATAAGAGCAATCCTTATAGACGCGATAACAGAGCATGGGCAAAGTGTCACCCGCCTTGACCTCAATCAGGTGACTCATGTCGGGCGAGGATCTGTTGGCCCTGAGCGCCTCCTCCTCCTTGCTCATGAAGCCCGAAAAGGCCAGCTTGATCTTGGCACGTAATGGCTCGCCACTCGGTTTGAACAGGGTATAATCCACCGACATGGATTCGAGCCGGCCAAAGAAGATCAGGCTACCCCACAAGAGCCGCACATGGTTAGGTTCATGGTTGCTGCCATCGTACTGATAGACGATTTTGGTCAGCTGCTCGACCTGGGTTTTCACCTCAGGTGAATCATTGCCTCCCGAAGGCAGGTTGACCACACCTGTACCGTCTATGACGATATCAAAGTTTACCTTTTCCGGCCGTATACCGCTGAATTTCGTGTCGGAGCCAAGCTGTCCCAACGCCGCTTTATTGTTGTATCCGATCGAATAGGCATGGCTGTAACTGGAGGGATTCAACATCACCTCAAACGAACCGCCATCGTTAACCGTGACATTCCCGCTGTCATCCAGCGTACAGGGCGATAGCTTGAGTTTTTTCTTTGAACCGGCGCTTGAACCAGCCATTTATCTTTCACGCATGCCATTCAGTGAGTCGGAGATCAACTCGCGACACTCTTCGAGCAGCGCCTCTTTGAATTGTTCAAGATCCATCGCCGCGACCTCCCGGTCATCTTCAATGTCGCGAGTATTCGTCACGGTCGATTTAATGATTATCTGCTTCACTTCAATAGTCATGGCGTTCAGATCAATCTGTTTGTGTAGTTGTAATTCAGCTCAATTTTTTCTATTGCAACTTCATTCTTGGTGGAATTGAAGTTGTCCACTTCCCAGTTGACCGGATAGGCGTTGGCAAACGACCAGCCACGGATTGGAATTTTTTCTTCATTCATCAGGTAGACCATGATCAGCATAGGCACGATAGGCGCCATGAAGTCCGCTTCGAATACTGAACGACACCATATCCCCAGGGGGGATGAGATTTTTGCAATGCCGCGTTTCAGTACCAGCTTGGGGTGTTTAACCGATTTCGGAAGCTGGTGGACATATCTGTTTTCACCCCCTTCACTGTAAGGTTCGGTTTCGATTTCCGAGCCGATGCCAGTGACCTCTTGAAAGGAAGTGTCGGACATGCCCGCGGTTGCCGAAAACACAACCTTGAAATAGAACGCCGCTGGTTGATAGCCGTCAGACGAAAGACTCACACTCGCTTTACCTCAAATAGAATGAATCCATCAAGGCGGTGTGCAAATAGATGCCACCCTGATTGTGGGTCCTATCGCTGAAAATAATTCTTCAGTGTAGGGTGGGCACCGCCCACTCTCAACAGATCGAGAGGTATTGGGTGGGCGATGCCCACCCTACCTGATTATTCTGAATTTCAGAAACAATATGAGTAAATCTTTAAGCGTTATCTATAGTAATGCCTTCGTGGGCAATCTCAATAGATTCAATGGCAACCTCATTACCGTCCGCCTTCATGTCTGTGCCGGTAATTTTGGTGGGCCAGGCATTGGCAAGCGTCCAGACCATGGTTGGTTCCCCCGCCTCGTCCAGAAGACTTATCGTGACAGGAACACGCTTGATGGTATTCATCTTGATTTGATTGAACCAATCCCAGAACTTGTTATCCGACTTGAAAACACCCTTTTTCATGGTGACGTTACTGGACTTCTTGATGCCAGGCATTTTGATGGTGGAAAATTCGGGGCTATCTCCATGACGATACTCAATCGGTTGCGCCTCGATATCCAGGCCTGAAACCTCTTGAAAAGACATCACCTCAGAATCCCACTTTACCTCAAAGTAGAATTTCGGCATCGGCCATACGGCTGTGGATTGTGCTGAACCGTCATCAGCCATGACACACCTCACTGTAAATTGTCAGTTGATTAACATTCATTGATTGAAACCCTCTCCTCGGGATACTATGACTTCTGCATCTGCTGCTGGAAGGTGATCTCGATAAATTCCGCTGGTCGGCTCACGGCCACCAACACGGTTACCCGCAAGATGCCTTCCAGAATATCTTCCGAAGTCATGGTTTCGCCCAGGCCAACATGCACACTGAAGGCGTCATCAGGTACTGCCCCAGCCAGGCCGCCGCGCTTCCAGATACCGGTCAGAAAGTTGCGAATCATGCTCTTGATGGTGACCCAGGTATTGGCGACATTGGGTTCGAAGACATAGGCCTTGGTCGCCAAGCGTATCGACTCTTCCAGCATGATCATGGTGCGGCGCACATTGATATATCGCCAGTCCAGGCTGTTACCATCCAGCGTACGCGCCCCCCAGACCAGGGTACCCTCACCAATAAAGGTGCGTATGGCATTGATCGATTTTCCCTGAGTGGTTACATTCAGGTCTTCCTGCTCGTCATGGGTGATGTTGACAGAGGGTGATACCACCGCACTGAGGCTGACATTGGCGGGTGCCTTCCAAACGCCGCGCGAGTTGTCCACCATGGTGTAGACACCCGCCATGGCGGCAGCAGGTGGTAACAGGTTCAGCTTCTCCTTGATCGATCCGAGGATATTGCCAAATAAGGGACTCATGGCGATCAGGCTCTTGTTGAGCAGACTCTTAATGGCGAAGACATCTTCCTCCGACTGGTCTTCCCAGCTTTTGGTGATGTCGTTGATTGCGGTTACCCGCTGAGCGATCTTTACCGGAGTTGAATCTTCAATCGCTTCTGGGATACCGCCTTCTGTACGTAAGAGAATCTGGAGAACATCCGCATTGTCAACGTTCTCGAAGCTGAGATCCTTGTCCTGCACAATTGTGGTGTTTACCCAAGGATAGTAGGCAGCGGCATAATCGAGATAATTGATTCCCAGGGCGGAACGAAAATTTTCAATACAGTCACCCGACGGGTCCTGCCTGTCCTTCTGCCCCCCCCATATGTCGAGAATCGCTACCCGGCTTTTCATCTTGCCGCCGCAGTGAGCCAGTGCAGTCTGTTGCACGCTGATGCTGTTTTGCTCGTCCAGCAATACCGTCTCAGGAACCACCACCATGGTGGGTTCCTGCTCCTTGACAAGCAGATCGATGCCATTGCTCAGTTTGTCTGCTTCGATATCGTCGCTGTAACTTCCCACGGAGACCACATAGCAGGGACCACCGCCGTTCTGAAAAAACAGCAGCATGCTGTAATAAAGCAGGTTGTTACCGGCAGTCTGATTCAGCTGGTACTGCTTGCCGGCAAGGAAGAATGCCGCCTCGTCGGTTGAGTCATCTGGCATCTCATCAATGCTGAAAAGCGGTGTCGGAGAAAATCCGAAATAATTATGAAATTCAGACATAGAGGTAATTCGCCATGGCTTATTCAATAGGGATTTACCCTTATTATCGGCCTTCTGGGTATACCCTATAAATGCTGGAACCGCAGTTGCCACCTCAACGACAGAATTTGGAAAGGCGTTTTTCTCAACGATATAAACGCCAGGTGTTTTCATCTGTCCCATATCATCTCCTTCAGTAAGTTAGCAGTTAATGTAGATTTCCGAGACTACGATTGCCTGTTCCGCAACAAGCTCTTTTCCAGTCTGACTGACACTGGCAAATGGCAGCTGTCTGAAAAGGATCTTTTCTCCCCCGTTACTTCGTTGTTTTAATTGAAATCTAAAATCATAGTTATTATTTAAGGGGATGCTCTGTTTTGACCTATAGGCCAAAACCGTTCTTCCATCGGACAACTCAGCAGGACCGGTTGGCTCAAAGTCTATCCTGTCATCTGGGTCAGAAACATAGGCACCATCTTCCGCTTTATCGCTATGCAAATAGTACTTCCAGTATGTCCGTCGAGAGTCAAAATTGAGATAAAAACTTGGAACCTTGGCGTTGAACTCTTCATCAAAAAGGCAGCTTGGCCTCCCGGCGGCATGAATCCTTACAACACACATGGGAGGAATGAGTCTGTCCCTTTTGTTAAGGATATCTTTTAGTTGTGCTGAATCCATGCCGATGAAACTCCCCTTAGATACATACTCCGACTCATGTAACCTGATCACTCCGCCAGTGGCTATATCTGATGACCGACTGCTGAAATAGAGCACCTTAGTCCCTGTTTCGGAAAAGGGTTCGGTATAGGTCTTGAAGTCAGGATCCGTCGCATAAACCTTGAACTCGAACGCCAATCCTTCAGCCTCATCGGCGAGAAAGAGTTGTATGGCCTCAAGCCTGCTATGATCATAAACAACCAGGATGCCACTGGTACTCTTTTTAACTAACAGTCCGGTATTATTGAGTATCCTTCTGGTTTTATCAGTGGGTACAAAATCGAGACAAGGACATGCCCCATTGAAGAAACTGTGCTCCACAGTAATATCGAATAACGCACTGTAAGCCACCATCGCTATATGAATATTGTCAATGATTTACCGTTGGCTGTGGTTGCGATAACACCGGTGTCTGTGCTTTGACCGCGCCTGATTCATAAGTGACCATTCTTACCTTATACATAATGGACGGCAGATATTTCCCACTGAGCACCCCCCACAGATTACTTAAATCGTGCATGTTCAAATTTTCGATATCCAATATCAACTTATCGATATTTTTGTCCAGTCCCGGTGTGCTCTGATGATCGAAAACGGGTTGACTCTGAAAGAAACTAATCGTATTTGAGATGAACTTCAGACCCTCTCGATAGTTGTTGCCGGCAAAACAGCTGGCAAACATCAGATAGAGGTTGAAGAAGACTGGCTGGGCATTGGTTACAGTGCGCATTGCACCAACATTGACTGCTTTCTTCGGATGATAGGGCACAGTGTCTTTCTCTATGTTGACCAGAGATACGACGATCTTGTTATTGACATGTGTTGCAACACTTCCATCCTGCTCCAGTATATTGGAGATAACCACGAGATCTTCATTGAGATCAAAGGTTCGTTTGAGGTACTGATTCAGCTCACCTGCAATATGATTGATTGCGGCATCTATCATTGCCTAATCCATGCTTGACAAAATTAGCTTAAAAAATGATTGTGTTCGTTCGAGGGGTTGAGACCTTGTCACGGTTAATCCATCGTGTTGCAAATTATTCCATACTGACCGGTTAATCATCATTTCCAGTGGTTGACATACCCAACCTTAACTATTAGTACTTCCTTATATTTCTAAGGAGCGGAATTCTGAAATGGTTTAACCTGACAATCGTATTGTAGATACATTGCGATAAAATATACGACATATTTTCTTAAATACAAGTAAATAAAGATAGATTCTGTAGTTCAACTCATCTGATGAACAAACAGTCAGTTTTGCGGGCAACATCACATAAGTTATGCTAAGAAAAGAGCCATCGAATATATCCGCGTTTAATGGCGATGTACCTGGTTGGCGAGTCAGCATCAGTGGCAGCTCAACTAGCGTAAAAAATATTCAGTTCAGCGATTCCCAGTCAGAGGCGACCACCCTCTCTCCTTCGATACGCGTCAACCAGACATGGTGACTGCCCTGATGTTCTGCTTCACTGAAGCTGATACCGACTCCGATACCAATGTCCAGGTCCTGGCAGGTTTCGATGGCGTCTATCAGCAACTCCCGGTTGACTCCGGGCCCTGCTCTGCGAATTGCTTCTACGACAATGCTCCCCACTAAGTACCCCTCAAATGAAACATAATCTCCACCCCCATCACCATCACTCTGCACCAGCGCCTGCCGGTACGCGGCGATAGCGGGTAAATTATCATTTAAGGGCGGTACAACCTGACTGACATAAACATTCTCACAGCAGCCGTTGAGCTCTTGAGCAAGGGCATCAGCGCCAACGAATGAAATATTAAAGAACAGGGTATCGGGTAGCATCTTATGGGCCTGGCGAATGAATCTTGCGGCTGGTCCATAAGTCCCAACAATCACTACCGCAAGCGGCGCATGCTTAGCGGTAACAATCTCAACCAACGCCTCCTCCACATTTAGCGTATTTCTGGGATATCGACCATGGATGAGCTTGTCTGTATGGGTAAAACCGTACGTTTTAAGCGCTTTAATAGCTCCTTGGTAACCCGCATCACCATAACTATCGTCCTGGGTAAAAAATGCAATCTGTTCAGCGTGAATACCCTGCACCAGCAGTGCTTCAATGATTGAAGCCATCTCCTCCTCATAGCTGGCCCTGAAGTTGACGATGTAATGGTCAGGAGGCCGTTTACGTAAAAGTTTTGCACCTGTGAATGCACCAATCAGGGGGACATTGTGTCTTACTGACATGGGCACAGTCACCTCGGCAGTTGGGGTACCCACATTGCCAACTACCGCTAAAACCTCATGGTCATCGATGAGTGCTTGCATCTGACGGCGTGCACTGTTGGGGTGGTAGCCATCATCCAGGGCGACAAACTCGATTTTCCGCCCGAATATACCGCCTGCTGCGTTGACCTCTGTGAAATAGGCCAGCATACCCTTGACCATCGCTTGCCCTAATGCCTTCGCGGGTCCACTAAGCGCGGTGGTGGTCCCCAGGCGAATAGGCACCGGCTCTGCATGCCCGGTCTGTAGTATTGAGCATAGAAATATGGCTAGACCAATAATCTTTAAATGCGTCACGCAGTTCATGCTGTCTTCTTGTATCCTTGGCCTTCGTTTTCTATCATAGACATTAGCCATTATCCAGGACAACCTAGACAAAGCTCATAAAAGAAAAAACTGTGCTAGCGCAAGTGCAATGGAAGTTTGTCTTTTTTGTCCTCCTGACCCTCGCATCATTACTGTGGGCAGTCTTTTCCACCCATACCTTTTATCAGCACATCACCAATGAACGTCATGAGTCTGCCCAGCATGCTCAGGAAGAGACCCGCATGCTCGTCGACGATATCGAACAGGCACTGGCCCCTTTGCCTTTATCAGCAATGGCACTTGCCAAAGCATTGGGCGAGGGAGAGTGGACCACGGATCAAGTTGAAGCACGCCTGAAGAGCACCCTCCTAAAGCAACCCAATCTATTTGGCGTGGGTGTAGCGTTCAAACCCTATGCATTCGATAGGGATGTACGTCTATATGCCCCCTATTTAATACGCCAAGACCGTATGATTCGGCGTATTGATATTGCGGATCATTACGACTACACAGAAAAGCAATATCAGTGGTATCAAGCGGCGTTACAAACCGCACCTCACTGGAACAACCTTTACCTCGGCCAGGTCAGCCAGACCTGGTTGGTCGAATATCTCGTTCCCGTGATTCATGAGGGAAAACCCGTCGGATTGGTGTTTATCAATTATGCACTGGATTCACTTCAAAAACGGATCAATTTAACTGATCTAGGTGAGCGTGGCTATAGTTTTATCGTTGATGATTCCGGGCGTCTCGTTGACTATCCTATTGTCGAGAAGGTATACGAGAAAGCCAGAATATCGGACATGCCCGGATTTCAAAGTCCTCACCTGAAAGGCGTCATTCAGCAGATTCAGAAGCGGGTGCAGGGCCAAACCAATTACCTGAGCGATATCACTCACAAGATGTCACGGTTATATTACGCACCGGTGCCTGGTACGGAGCTATCTGTTCTGACGGTGTTCGAGCAACGATCGATACTACCCGAAGATCCACCTCGTAAAAAGGAGCTGATGCAGCTACTGATGGCTTGGTGCCTATTTTTATTGCTACTGATAACAACATTCCTTATTGGTCAAAAAAATCTTAGCGTGTATCGCTATGGACATGCTGCCCTTCTCGCCACCTTGGTAATAACATCCGGAATTGCCGCACTATGGTATATCTCGTTGCACGAAGAAAGCGACGCGAGTCAGAATGTCACGCCCATTGCCAACCATGCGGACCTAGACAACTTTATGCGCAGCTATACCAGCGATAGTCTATTGAACCGAGGTGAGCCCCCTTTGTATGTTCCCACTGGCGTGTTTATCCAATCCGTTGAGTTTTCCTCAGCCAATAATGTCATATTAACTGGTTACATCTGGCAGCGATATCACAGCAGTCACCATAAAGACCTGTCACGGGGAGTCGTGATGCCGGAATCCGAGGCACTGGAAATCGAAGAATCCTACCGACGGAAAGAAAAGGGTAGCGAACTGATAGGCTGGTACTTTCGTGTTACCTTACGGCAGAATTTCGACTATAGCCGTTACCCTTTGGATCGACAATTGGTATGGATAAGGCTATGGCACAAAGATTTTGATCGTAATGTTGTCCTGGTGCCAGATCTTGGCGCCTATGATCAGTTAAACCCGCATTGGTTACCGGGCATGGAAAAAGATTTTGTGATCTCCGGCTGGACACTTTGGCGAAGTTTCTTTAACTATCACCATAACAGCTATAACACCAATTTTGGTATCGAAAACTATGTGGGTCAAAACAAATTCCCCGAACTCTATTTCAATATTGGTCTAAGGCGTGATTTTTTCGACCCTTTTGTATCACAGCTGGCGCCGATGGTTGTGGTTCTGCTCATGCTGTTCGCTGTACTGGTAACCAGCTCAAGTGATGAAAACCGCAATGCCCTGCTCGGCTTCAACACGTCAGGGGTTCTCGCATCCAGTTCCGCTTTATTCTTTGTTGTCCTGCTGTCACATATTGATTTACGCAGCACTATATCCGCAAAAGAGATCATCTATCTCGAGGACTTCTACTTCATAACCTACCTATCCCTGCTTTTAGTAAGCATCAATTCCATATTATTCAGCTGGGGTATTCGCTTCCCTGTGATAAACAACATTTCGTTGATCCAGCACCGTGACAATTTGATACCCAAGCTGCTCTTCTGGCCAATGGTATCGGGACAATTACTTGTGTTAACTTTGATCTCCTTGTACCCATGAAATGGCTGACTTCTGGGTCGTCCATTCTTTTCCTGTTCGGTCTGCATATGGATAGCGCGGTGGTCATGGAGATAACCATACCTGCTGGATAGGGTCTCGGTTATAATCCCCTAACTCCACAATGAGATAACAGCCTTGACATGAATTTCATCGAAACCCGCGGCAATGATGGAGAGCACCCAGCGGAAGTCAGTTTCTCCACGGCGATCCTGCAACCCATGGCCTCTTTTGGCGGGCTCTATGTCCCCGAATACTTACCCAAACTGGGCGACGATTTCCTGCGGAACCACCTGGATGCCGACTACAAGCAGCTTGCACGGGATCTGCTGGCGGCATTTGAGCTGGATATCGAGCAGAGTGTCATCGAGCAGGCCCTGGCCCTCTACGACCAGTTCGATGATCCGACCAATCCGGCTCCCCTGGTTCAGGTTGATGACGACCTGTTTGTCAGCGAGCTCTACCACGGTCCGACCCGGGCATTCAAGGATATGGCCCTGCAGCCCTTTGGCGTTCTGCTCTCCACGCTGGCGCAGCAGCGCAATGAGCAGTATCTGATCATGGCAGCCACCAGCGGCGATACCGGCCCCGCCGCCCTGGAGACCTTTAAAAACCGCGCCAATGTGCAGGTCGCCTGCCTCTATCCGGAGGGTGGTACCTCGGATGTTCAACGCCTGCAGATGGTGACTGAAGATGGCGCCAATCTGAAGGTGATCGGCATCCGGGGGGATTTCGACGACGCCCAAACGGCCCTGAAACTGCTGCTCGGCTCCCCCTCCTTCCGGAGCAAGCTGAAACAGCAACATATCGACCTGTCGGCGGCCAACTCGGTCAATTTCGGACGCATCATCTTTCAGCTCATCTACCACATCCACAGCTATCTGGAACTGGTGCGTCAGGGGGCCATAGATCTGGGGGACAAGGTCTATCTGGATGTGCCCAGCGGCAACTTCGGCAACGCCCTGGGGGGCTACTACGCCATGCGGATGGGGCTGCCGGTGGAGAAGATCCTGGTCGCTTCCAACCGTAACAATGTGTTGACCCAGCTGATCAACAACGGCTGCTACGACCTGCGTGAGCGTTCCGTCATCGCCACCACCTCACCGGCCATGGATATCCTCAAATCCTCCAATATCGAGCGAATACTCTACGACCTGTTCGGCGCGAAACGCACCAAGGAACTCATGCGGCAACTGGACCAAGATAAATTTTACCCGTTGACCAGCGATGAACAGGCCCGACTGCGGCAGTTCTTCGCCGCCGATTTCTGTGACGACGAGGAGGGCAAGCGCTACATCAAGACGGCATTTGCCAAAGGCTATCTGATGGACCCACACACAGCCACCTGCTTCAAGGCCTTCGAGACCTGCCGGGAAAAGCCCCTCAAGACCATCGTCTACTCCACCGCCGAGTGGACCAAGTTCTCCCCCACCATCGCCAACGCCCTGACCGGCGAACAGGATGCCCACGACATCGATGCGCTGAACTCCATCGCCCGGGAGGCGAATACCCGCATCCCCGAACGCATCCAGGCGCTGTTTGACCTGCCCGTGGTGCAGACAACCGTCATCGACAAACAGGACATAGAGCAAACGGTGTTGGACTTTCTCTAACGCGGATTGATTATGGTCTGAGGAGTGGGAACGGTTACTACCCGTATGTCGACATGTTTTGTTGCGGTTACTGCCTGACGGCAAGCGACAGTCCGAAGGAATAACCAATGAAGCTTGCATTCTTTACCTTAATCTTACTTCTGAGCGCATGTGCTAGTGTGCAGGTTCAGGAAGACGCTGCAGGGATTGCTGAAGATGTCAGACAGGCAAAAAACATCATGCGGGTACATCAAGGCCCGATAAGAGTAATGAGCCTGAATCTTGCGCACGGCCGCAAAGATGCCCTGAATCAGTTGCTGGTTAGCACAAATACTATCGGTAATAATCTCAAGGAAATTGCTCAGCTATTAAACCGCGAACATGTCGATGTCGTGGCCTTGCAGGAGGCTGACGGGCCTTCTCGATGGAGTGGAGGATTCGATCACGTGGCTCTGCTGGCCAACCAGGCGAGCTATCCCTGGTATGAACGGGCCAGTCACGCACAAAACTGGTTGTTTGATTACGGGACGGCCCTGATGTCTAGAACCCCGTTTACCCTGACTCAAAATCATACCTTTGATCCTTCGCCGCCAACCATGAATAAAGGCTTTCTGCTCGGGCAGATTGCCTGGCAGGAAGGGCAAAAAGAAAAGCGTCTCGTCGATATCATATCTGTGCACCTGGATTTCTCACGGCGCAAGGTGCGTGAACTGCAGATTAAGGAGATGGCGGAACTACTTGGCAAGCGCGAACACCCGATCATTATTCTAGGCGACTTTAATAGCGACTGGTTTTCTGATGCTTCAATCGTTCGAGCACTGGCGGATCGCGCTGGTTTGCAGGTGTACAGGCCTGATGCCATTGATCTGGGCACCTATAAAAATGGCAGGTATCGGTATGACTGGATCCTGATCTCTGACGAACTGGAGTTCCGTGAATACAAGGTATTGCCCGATGTGATCTCCGATCACCGAGCGGTAGTGGCAGAGATTGCTTTCAGGCGTTAAAGCTATTTCTCTAAGCGACTAAGGGTTAATATTCGTACGTGGGGAAATGCGCAGACATCGATAAACAGGGGATTTCATGGCCACTTTCCGAATTTTCATTCTATTTTCTTCGCTACTCATACTTTCTGCCTGTGCCTCGCCGCCTAAGTACAGTCATTACACACCCTTTGATGCCTTAGAGGATTTATCAGACGCTGAAATTAACTCAGCCCCTGATGTATTCATTGAAAAGCTCTATCACGCCAGGTCATGGGTGCCCTATAAGCATCTGAAGAAAGACCCAATAGATTTATCAATGCGCTCAGAGGCGCCAGTCAACAAGGCCAAGACCAAGATCATTGGTCCGTCATACCAGGATTCACTGCGTTCGCTGGCGGCAAAGTTATGGATGATCGAGCATGCCGAACACACCATCGATCTGACCTATTACATCTATAAATATGATCCCACAGGTTACGCCGTGCTAGGCGCCCTGTGTAATGCGGTTAAGCGCGGAGTAGATGTCCGCATCATGGTCGATTCTCTTGGCTCGTTGAGTATGAGCCATGCTGGAATAAGGGCCCTGGAGACCTGCGCTGAAGATGCAGGTTACATCCGAGATGTAAATGGCAATAAATCGCGCTACAAGGCACGTGTCCAGTTTGTCATTATCAATGCCCTGACCAATATCTACAGCTGGTCAAATCGCCGTTCTCACGACAAACTGATCATCAAGGATGGCAGTTTCCTAGGAAAAGACATTGTCATGACCGGGGGGCGAAACATCTCGGTGGATTATTACGGGATTAATAAGGACGGCAGTAGGAACCCTGATACCTATCTGGATCTTGAAATAGTTCTGCGATCACATGATACCAGCCGTAGTAAGCTTGGTGAGGTTACGGTAGGGGACGTCAGCAGTGTCTATTACACGCTTTTGTTCCTACACAAAGGCAACAGGCGCATTTATCCCGTAGAAAACGATCAGGAAGGGGTGCTGGGCCTGATCGATCCCTATGCCCATGAACGTCAGAAGGCCCAAGACGCCCTGGCTTTTATCAAGGGGCTGCCAGCCATCCAGAAAGTCTACGCCGAGATGCCTGTCTACCTATCCGAGGGGTATCGTGTTTCTGAAGTGCGTATAGCCCATGAGCTTGGCAATCTGGTCAGTACTGAGGTCGTTACCAACGTATTCGACATCAAATCCAGAAACACCAATTCCATTGCAGCCCTGTTAGCCAATATCATAGAGCAGGCAAAGAAAGAAGGAGCAATTGAGAGCAGGTTCCGCATCGTCTCACCTTATTTGTTTATTGCTCAGTACAAGGATAGTGAGGGGAATGTCTTCCATGACGGGGCTAAAGAGATGCTCAAGGCACTTGAACAATATCCGGGCTTCTCGTTTGAGATTATTACCAACTCACTACTCACCAGTGACAACTTTTATACTCAGAGTGTCATCGACATGGATACGGCCCCTCGACTCTTACTCACGGAAGAGGCTCAGAAGACCTGGCTTAAGAGTCGCGAGGGGAGTGAATTCAACCCGGAATTCATCAACAGCCCTGAATGGAAAAGAGTGATTAATCACCCCCGAATCAAGATCTACCAGACAGGCAAGCTGGACTCAGCCTTGATTGGCGGCACCGAGAATTATGGGAAACTGCACGCGAAATTCTTTTTTGATGACCAGTTTGGCTTCGTAGGCACCTCGAATTTTGATTATCGCTCACGACTCTACAATAACGAGATGGGGTTTTATTACCTCGACCCTGAGTTAAGTCATGACCTGAATCAGGTATTCGAAGAACTGAAGTCGATATCTTTATTGTGGGGAAGCCCTGAATGGCTGGAGATGCGTAAAAGACTCATCGAGACTAGCAGCTTCAAGGGTTATACAACTGGCACCCAGCGCGGACGTTATCGGTTCCTTAAAGGCACGGGCCTGATCTGGTTATTCTAAGGTCTGTTTCTCCAAGCATGTGGGTATATCACTCAATATTCCGACACCAAGTAGGTGGTTTGCCGCGGTATCGCTGAATTCTTAAGAAATATTGATGGTTGTCAATGCCAGCCATCCGTTCAGCGGCTAGATTCCCTCTGATTCATACTCGAGTCGGGTTTGCCCTATCCGCCCAATGAGAAGATCCACTACTCTTCTGCTGTTTTTTGCTGTCAGTAGTCTCTGCATATTGCTTAGCCTGATCGATGCGGAGATCCGCCG
>CBDVCD010000052.1:0-15850 GCA_965372385.1 uncultured Gammaproteobacteria bacterium
GGGAGGCAGGAAGCCGGGAGCGACCTCTACCCCGTCCAACTGCAGATTCTAGGTTGATTTTTCACCAGCAGATAACAGCAACGGAAAACCAAGGAAATTCAGATCTGATTGATGGTCATGTTGACAGCCAACTCAAATAGTCAGGCAGCAGGTACCTCCATTGACCTGCCATCCCTGATCGCCCTGCGCGAAGAGGCCAGACGGCTCGATATCACCCCTCGCGGCAAGGTGCTGGCCACCCGCAGCGGGGGGCATCTGTCGCGCTTTCGCGGTCGTGGCATGGAGTTCGACGAATCCCGCGTCTACCAGCCAGGGGACGATCCGCGCAACATGGACTGGCGGGTCACCGCCCGCGCCGGCAAGCCCCACGTCAAGCTGTTCCACGAGGAGCGTGAAAGGCCAGTCTGGCTGATGGTGGACCTGGGCCCGTCCATGCGCTTCGGCACCCGGGTGGCCTTCAAGTCGATCATCGCGGCCCGTGCCGCGGCCTTGTTGGCCTGGGCCGCGGCCGATAAAGGTGACCGGGTGGGTGGTCTGGTGTTCGATGAATCCCGCCGGTTCGAGCGCCGTCCTGTGGCCCGCACCCGTGGCCTGCTGCCCCTGCTCAAGGCCCTCTCCGTGGACCCAATCCCGGGGGAGGAAGGGGGGCAACCCTCTCTCTCAGCGGCGGCCCAACAGTTGGTTCATCTGGTCCGTCCCGGCAGCCTGGTGTTCCTGCTGAGCGACTTCGCCGGACTCAGCCGGGACGATGGCGCCTGGTTGGCCCGCCTGGGGGCCGGCAGCGAACTGGTGCTGGTACAGATCTTCGATCCGCTGGAGGCGGCGGCCCCACCCCCGGGACGCTATCCAGTCACGGATGGCACCAGACGGGGCATGTTGGACACCCGCTCGGCGGTGGGGCGCGAGGCATGGTACCGGCGCTTTTCGGAACATGTCTCTCTGTTGGAGGATCTCAGCCTGCGTCACCATGCCCATCTGATCAGCCTGCGCACCGACCAACCGGTGGGTGAAACCCTGCAGCGGGGATTGCAGCCAAGAATCGGTCGTCGGGGAGCTATCCGATGACCCCGACCGCCCCTGCCCAGACGATTGCCGAGCCGCTGGCCGATCTGCGCGGCTACCATCTGCCGGATGTGGTCTCCTGGTGGCCCCCGGCCCCCGGCTGGTGGCTGTTGACCCTCTTGCTCCTGAGCCTTGCCCTGGGACTGGTCTGGTGGGCACTGCGCCGGCGGCGTCGTCGCCTTGCCGCGCGTCTGGCCCGGCAGGAGTTGCAGACACTACGTGCAAACCTGGTGGCGGATCGGGATAACATCGCGTTTGTCCGCGGCCTGTCACGGCTGCTGCGCCGTTTCGCCCTGGCCCGCTTTCCACCACGGGAGGTGGCGGGTCTGGTTGGCAAGCAGTGGCTCGCCTTCCTGGACGCCCACGGGGGCAACGGCCGCTTCCAGCAGAACCCCGGCAGCCTGTTGAGTGAGGCCCCCTATCGACCCGCGGTGGAGATCCCGGCAGAGGAGCTGGCCGCCCTGGCGGAGGATTGGATTGTCCACAACCGGGAGGTGCGGGCATGATCAGCCTGGAGTGGCCCTGGGTACTGGCGATCCTGCCGCTGCCGCTGTTGGTGCGCTGGCTGCTGTCGGCGGAGCGTCCTCGCCTGGGCAGGGCCCTGCATCTGCCTTTCTATGAGGAACTGGCAAGTCTGGAGACGGGCAATCAGGCCCGCTTTGGCCGACTGCGTCATGCCCTGGCCTGGCTGGCCTGGCTGCTGCTGGTGCTGGCTGCCGCCCGGCCCCAGTGGCTGGGGGAGCCGGTAGCCCTGCCGGTCTCAGGCCGTGATCTGATGCTGGCGGTGGATATCTCCGGTTCCATGCAGCGGGAGGACTATCAGTTGAGCAACCGGCTGGTGAACCGCCTGGAGGTGGTGAAGGCGGTGGCGGGCCGCTTCATCGAGCGGCGTGAAGGGGATCGGCTGGGGCTGATCCTGTTCGGTAGCCGCGCCTATCTGCAGACCCCGCTGACCTATGATCGCACCACGGTGCAGAGCCTGTTACAGGAGTCGGTGATCGGTCTGGCGGGGCGGGAGACCGCCATCGGCGATGCCATGGCCCTGGCAGTCAAACGCTTGCGGGATCAACCCGAGGACAACCGGGTGTTGATCCTGCTCACGGACGGCGCCAATACCGCTGGTAACATCGCCCCGCTGGATGCTGCCCGGCTCGCGGCCCTGGCCAGGGTACGGGTCTACACCGTCGGCATCGGCGGCGGGCCGGTGGGGGTGCGCAGCCCCTTCGGCATGCTCATGCAGCAGGCCTCCGATCTGGATCCGGCCACTTTGCAGGCGATCGCCAGGGAGACCGGCGGAGGTTATTTTCAGGCCACCGACACCGGACAGCTCGAACAGGTCTACGCTGAACTGGACCGGCTGGAACCCAGCATCCGCGACACCCGTAGCTACCGTCCCATGCAGGCCCTGTTCGTCTGGCCGGCTGGCTTGGTCCTGCTGATCACCATCGGGCTCGCCCTGGGCGCCTTGCCGCATCGGCTAAGGGCAACCTCCAGCGAGGAGAGGTTTCATGATGCCGCTTGAGTTTCATCTGCTCCGGCCCCTCTGGTTGTTGCTGCTCATCCCCCTGTTGCTCCTGCTGTGGCGGTTGCACCGCGCCCATGGGGATGGCAATGCCTGGCAGGGTGTGGTGGATGCCCACCTGTTGCCGCGTCTGCTCAGCGAGGATACCGGTCGTACCCGTCGCCTGCCGTTGTTTCTGCTGGCCCTGGGCTGGATGCTGGGGGTGGTGGCCCTGGCCGGCCCCACCTGGGAGCGGCTGCCGCAACCCGTTTACCAGGCTCAGGCCTATCGAGTGATGCTGCTGGATCTTTCACCCAGCATGAACGCCAGCGATATTCCACCTTCCCGACTGGCCCATGCCCGTTTCGAGCTGCTGGACCTGCTCGGCAAGGTAAAGGAGGGTCAGACCGCCCTGCTGGCCTACGGGGCCGAGGCCTTCCTGGTCTCCCCGTTGACCAGCGATACCGCTACCATCGCGGCCCAGGTGCCCAGTCTGGAGAGCGGACTGCTGCCGGTAGCGGGGTCCAAACGCACCGATCTGGCCCTGGCCCAGGCCGGTGAGCTGTTGCGTCAGGCCGGCGCTCCGAATGGAGAGGTGATCCTCATCACTGACGGGCTGGTGCATCCCACCGCGGCGTATGAGGCGGTTCGTGCTCTAGGGAAGGAGGGTTACTCTGTCTCGGTACTCGGGGTTGGCAGCGCCAAGGGCGCACCTGTCCCGTTGGCCGATGGGGGTTTTCTGAAGGATGCCGATGGCGCCATCCTGCTGCCGAAGCTGGATGCCGATGGACTGAGCGAATTGGCCAGGCTGGGCGGGGGGCGCTATGTCACCGCGGGACCGGACGACCGGGATGTGGAGCTGCTGATCCCTGCCGATCAACCGGGTCTTACCCAAGGCGCCGAACAGCAGGAGACCAAGACGGATCAGTGGCGGGAGCTTGGCCCCTGGCTGTTGTTGATGTTACTGCCCTTGGCCGCACTCGGTTTCCGTCGTGGCTGGTTGAGTCCCTTGCTGTTGGTGCTGTTCCTCTTGCCACCTCCGGATGCCCAGGCCTTCGGTTGGCGGGATCTGTGGCTGCGTCCCGACCAGCAGGCGGCCCGCGCCTTTGCCAGCGGTGATCCCCGGCAGGCAGCCCAGACCTTCCAACGCCCCGATTGGCGGGCGGCGGCGCAATACTCCGCCGGGGACTATTCTCAGGCGCTGGAGACCCTGCAGCAGGCCGATGACTCGGAGAGCGGGTACAATAAAGGCAATGCCCTGGCTATGCTGGGCGAGTTGGAGGAGGCCATCGCCGAGTATGACCGGGTGCTGACGAAGGATCCACAACAGACGGATGCCCGCTACAACCGGGAGTTGCTGCAGAGGCTGCTGGATCAGCAGAAGCAACAGCAACAGGACCCGTCCGGCGGACAGGAGCAACAGGCGCAGAATCAGTCCCAGTCCGACCCGTCGAATGGGGAGGATGGCCAGGAGCAACAGCAGGCCGGTGAGGAGAATCAGCAGGAGGAAGGAGAGCCCGGTGACCAGCAGCAGGATCAGACTCAGGACAAGGTTGGGCAGCAGCCGGCGGACCGTCGGCAAGAGCAGGAAACGGAGGCCAGTAAACCGCAACAGGGCAGCCAGCAGGAGCAGCCTGCCCAGAGGCAGAAGACAGAGTCCACCAGAGAAGAGCCGGGGCTTGCCGATCTGCTGGAGAGTGAACCATCCCAGGCAGTGAGCGGTCAGCTGACTGCCGACGAGGAGAGTGAAATCAACCCAGAGGATCGTCAAGCCATGGAGCAGATGCTGCGGCGGGTGGAGGACGACCCAGCGGGACTGTTGCGCCAGCGTTTTCTGCTGCAGCATCTGCGCCGTAGTGGGCGGCTTTAGTGAGATGAGAGAGATGAGAATAATGATTCGAGCCTGTATCCAGGCACCGTTCCTGGCGGGGCTGATCTTTATATTGGGCTGGAGCCAGGCCCAGGCGGGCGGTCTCGAGGCCCGGCTCGATCGCACCCGGGTGGCGGAAGGAGAGACGGTGATCCTCAACCTGTCGGCATCCGGGGATACCCAGGGTACCCCGGACCTCTCTCCGTTGGCGCAGGATTTCGATGTACTCAATCAGAGTCAGAGCACCCACATGAGCTTCATCAACGGCAGTGGCAGTACCACCCGGGAGTGGCAACTGGTGCTGGCCCCCAAGCGTAACGGCAGGCTGACGCTGCCCGCGCTGCGGCTGGGCAGTGCCATCAGCCAAAGTCAGATCCTGGAGGTGGTCCCGGCGGATCAGGCGGCCAAGCTGGGCCAGTCCCGACCGGTGTTGCTGGAGGTGGAGGCGGGGCCCGAAAGCCCCTATGTGCAGGGTCAGGTGATCTACACGGTGCGGGTGCTCGCGCGGGTCCAACTGCACCAGGCAGGCCTCAGTGAGCCTCAGGCCGGGGATGCCATCGTGGAGCATCTGGGAGAGGACAAGAGCTATACCAGTTATCGGGACGGTCAGCAGTACACTGTCATCGAGCGTCGCTATGCCATCTTCCCCCAACACAGTGGCAAGCTCGAGATCGAACCACCCCTGCTCTCCGCGCGGATTCCGCAGCAGGGCAAGCGCCGCCAAAGCCTGCATGAGCAGTTTTTCGGGCGGGATCCCTTCGGGAGCATGGGCGGGATCTTTCAGCAGACCCGCCCGGTACAGCTACGCGGAAAAAAACTATCTCTCGAAGTTAAGCCTCAGCCAACCGTTGCCCCAACCCCTTGGCTGCCAGCTGAATCCCTGACCCTATCCGAGGACTGGTCCCCCGGTCTGGCGGAGTGGCGGGTCGGTGAGCCGGTGACCCGCAGTATCGCGATCACCGCCCAGGGACTCACCGCCAGCCAGCTGCCGGACCTGACAGCACCGGTACCGGCAGGGATCAAGGTTTACCAGGATAAGGCCCAGAGCGAAACCCGGGCGGAGGTCGATACCCTGGTGGCGCAGAAGGTCCTGAAGGCGGCCCTGGTGCCATCCCGGGAAGGGGAGCTTACCCTGCCCGAGGTCCGTCTTGCCTGGTGGGATACCGTAACTGACCAACTGCGCATCGCCTCCCTGCCGGCACGCACGCTGCATGTGTTGCCGCCGCGCTCGGGCTCATCGGCCCAGAATCCGCTCAGTCAATCGCCTGCTCCGGTATCACCGAAGCAGGCGGTCCAGGGGCATACAGGAACAATCACCGCGTCTTTGCCCCAGGTTGACGCGAAACCCGCCAGCGACCCGGTAGCCAGCCTCGGCCTGGAGTTGATCGAGGATTCACCTCTGCCTGCCGGCTACTGGCCCTGGATCTCCGCCGGCCTGGCCCTGGGCTGGCTGCTTACCCTCGGTTTGTGGTGGCGCAGCCGCGGCAGTGTGCGCATACCTGCCGCAACGGCCGGGGAAGCAGAGACCTTGTCCCGGCCCAACCTGGGAAAACTCCGCAATCAAGTGCAACAGGCTTGTAACGCCAATGACCCCAGGCAGGCCCGCGCTAGGCTGCTGGAATGGGCTGTCGGTCGCTGGCCTGACGAGCCGCCCCGCCGGCTGGAGGCCTTGGCGCAAAGGCTGGGTGGCGAGGCGGCGGGAGCCTTGTCCGAGCTGGATAGAAGGCTCTACGCGGTGAACCCAGGTGACTGGCAGGGCACTAGGGCCTGGGATAGGCTGGCAGGGGTGCTGACAGGCGAGAAGGAGAAAAAAGCAGCCAGTTGGGAAGACGCGCCATTACCAGCGCTTTATCCTCGAACACCAGCCTGAGCTGTACGGGATTCACCCAGATCTACGCTTGGCGTTACCGGTAAAAAGAAGATCATGAGCATTGAATACAAAATTGACGCACCGAATGATATGAAAATGGTGAGCTACAGTTGCCTGCTTTTATTAGCCGTTATACTTTTGGGTGGCTGCAAAGAGGGTATCTCTGCTGCTACCCAGGACCCTCGATCCGCGGTGCAGAATGCGGTTGACTCAAATGGGCTGATTTCATCCAAGGTGCCTCCAATGCCGGTTACAGAGACCTTTACCATTACCGGGACAGTCGCTTACGTTGAAATCGAGGGTGGTTTTTTTGCCATTCATGCGGATGATGGCAGAAGGTACGACCCGATCAATCTCTCCGAGCATTTCAGACATGATGGTCTTAAAGTAAAGATCAATGCCAGGTTAAAGAAGGATGCGGTGAGTTTTCACATGTATGGGTTGATCATTGAGATTATTGACATCGAGGCCCGTGAGACGGAGAAATAAGATTAGGTAAGTTAGGGCCGCGTATAGGTCCCGTCTGCACGAGGCAGGCCTCGTCAGGCAGATATCAAACCAGGGCGCTGCCTAAGCCTCCCCCCGTGGGGAGAGGGAACTCATGTAGCCTGGGTGGAGCTTGCGGAACCCGGATTTCGCAAGCTCCACCCAGGCTACTGATTTGAACATCCGCAATTCGCCGAGAATCTGTAGGACGGCAATGCTTGCCGCCAAAATCCATGGCTAGGAGGTAACTGAAGATATGGATACCTATCTTCAGATAACAATTTAATTGTGACATTATCTTAGACAGTTAGAATTTACCCAATCCATTTCTACTGTTGGCTGGCGGTCTACAACCCCAATCAGCCAAACACAAAAAACGGCTGACATTGGAATACGAATATCTCTTAAAGCTGAAGCAATCCCATCCGACGCTGCGTCTGCTGGGCGCGGATAATGCCCCGCTGATCATCAGCTTTCTCTATCTGCAGTTTGTCAGCGTCAACCGGCGCTCCATTCCCCAGGCCGATCTCATCTCCCGGCTGGATGACTATCTCTATCAATTGCGCGCACGCTACCATGATGGGCTCTATCCCAAGAGTGCCAGACAGTACCTGGAGGATTGGGCCGACGAGCGGCATCCCTTCCTGCGCAAGTACTATACATCCGGCAGTGATGAGCCGGAATTCGATCTGACCCCCGCCACCGAGAAGGCGATCGAGTGGATTCAGGATCTGCAGGCCCGGGAGTTTGTTGGTACCGAGTCCCGTCTGCTCACGGTGTTCCAGCTGCTGCGTGAGATCGTCTCCGGTAGTGAGCAGGACCCGGAGGTACGGATTGGGTCGTTGGAGAAGCGCAAACGGGAGATCGATGAGGAGATCATGCAGATCCGGGCCGGTCGTCTCAAACCCCTCGACTCCACCCAGGTGCGTGAGCGTTTCCACCAGGCGGAGGATACCGCGCGCAAGCTGCTCGCCGATTTCCGTCAGGTGGAGTACAACTTCCGCGAGCTGGACCGGCGCACCCGCGAGCATATCGCCACCAGCGACCGCCCCAAGGGGGCGATGCTCGACGAGATCTTCTCCGGCCATGACGAGATCCGGGATTCGGACCAGGGGCGCAGCTTTCGCGCCTTCTGGGAGTTTCTCATGTCGCCCCGGCGTCAGGAGGAGCTGGATCAGCTGGTGGAGGCAGTCGTCTCTTTGATCGGTACTTGGGACGATAGAGAGCGGGAATCGATCCTGCAACGTATCCGTTACTCTCTGCTGGAGGCGGGCGAGAAGGTCTACCAGACCAACAACCAGCTGGTGGAGCAGCTGCGCAAGTATCTCGATGACCAGGCCTGGCTGGAGAATCGGCGCATCATGGAGTTGATTCGAGGGATTGAAAAGCGCGCCGTGAGGGTCAAGGATGCAGCGCCGGAAGCGCGCCAGTTCGCCTCAGTCGATGCGCTGCATCCGCAGCTGGAACTGGTCATGTCCCGTGGCCTGTTCAACCCACCCAAGAACCCGGTGATCGAGCAGCTGGATCTCACCGAGGGCGATGCGGAGGTGGCGGTGGATGTGCTGTTTCGGCAGAGTTACGTGGACCCTGACGAACTGGCCGGCAAGGTCAGGAAACTGTTGCAGCGTAGTGCCCAGGTGAGCCTCTCCCGGGTGCTCCGCCGCTATCCGGTGGAGAAGGGGCTGGCCGAGGTGATCGGCTACCTGAGCCTGGCGGCGGATGACGACAAGGCGATGATCGATACCGAACAGGAAGAGCGGGTCGAGATCCGTGATGAGACAGGCCAACGCAAATGGGTGCGACTGCCAAGAGTGGTGTTTACCCGATGAACGATTTTACAACCTCAACCGAGACCCCGCCACGGGCTGGACCGGTGTTGATTCAGCTGTTCAAGGGGGTGCTCTACCGGGACCGCCAGGAACTGCTGTGGCAGAGCCTGCTGGATCTCCAAGGCATGGTGCGGGACTACGTGGCGGTGGTCGGCCTGGAGCTGGTGCTGGACGAGGCGGAGGGTTACGCCTTCCTGCGCCAGTCCGAGGCGAACCCGGAGGCGGCTGAAGCGTTACCACGACTGGTGCAGCGAAGAGCCTTGAGCTATCCGGTGAGTCTGCTCTGTCTATTGCTGCGCAAGCGCCTGGTGGAGCAGGACGCCAGTGGCGGCGAGACCCGGGTGATCCTCAGCCGCGAGCAGATGGTGGAGATGCTGCGGGTGTTCCTGCCGGAGAAAGGCAACGAGGCCAAGGCCATCGATCAGATCAACCGCCACATCAATAAGGTCGTTGAGTTCGGTTTCCTGCGTCCGCTGCAGGGGCAGGAGGGCCAATTCGAGATCCGCCGTATCCTCAAGGCCCTGGTGGATGCCGACTGGCTGGTGGATTTCGACGTCAAGCTGGCGGAATTTCAGCAATACGGGCAGAGAGATGAGATATAATACACATTTTGAGGTGTAGAGTTATGCGCACAAATATTGTTTTGGATGATGAGTTGGTCGCCGAGGCATTTGCACACTCAGATGTAAAAACCAAGCGGGAACTGATTGATCAGGCCCTGCGGGAATTTGTCGCTCGGCATAAGCGTAAGAATCTACTGGACCTGTATGGCAAAGGTGGTATAGACCCAAGTTACGACTATAAAGCCCTGCGTCGGGAAATGCCGTCTGCTGATGAGGTGTAAAGATGTATCTGGTTGATACATCGGTCTGGATCGATTTTTTCAAGGGCCGGGACGAACCGGCAGTGTTGCGGCTTAGCGCATTACTGGAGGCAGACACTGAGATAGGCTTGACTTCGGTGATCTATCAGGAGGTCCTGCAGGGGGCGCGTGATGAAACCTGGTTTCGCCGCTTACAGGACTATCTGTCGACCCAGACCCTCTATCAACCCCTTGATCCGCTGGAAAGCTACGAAGGAGCGGCACGTATCTATTTTGCGTGCCGCCGTAAGGGAATTACTGTTCGTTCGACCATCGATTGTTTGATTGCGCGTATCGCCTTGGAACATGATCTCGTGCTGTTGCACAACGATCGGGATTATGAGGCAATTGCCCGTGTCATGCCGCAATTCAAGATTGCATCAAGCTGATCCGCCCAATGCTGAAGCCGGAAACCGCCCAGCTCGATTTCGCCGCTGACGAGGCCCTGAGCGGTTTCCGGCTGCAACGCTTCGAACTGCTCAATTGGGGCACTTTTCATCGCCATGTCTGGCGGATCGAGCCCAATGGGCGCAACTCCCTGCTCACCGGCGATATCGGTTCCGGCAAGTCCACCCTGGTGGATGCCCTGACCACCCTGCTGGTGCCCCATCAGCGCATCGTCTACAACAAGGCGGCCGGCGCCGAAGGGCGCGAGCGCAGTCTGGCCTCCTATGTGCGGGGCGAATACAAGAGCGAGCAGGACGAGGCGACCCAGGGCGCCCGTGCGGTGGCCCTGCGGGACGAGAACAGCTATTCAGTGTTGCTGGCCTGGTTTCACAACCAGGGCTTCGATCAGGGCGCCAGCCTGGCCCAGGTGTTCTGGCACAAGGATGGTCAGCGCAAGCCGGAACGTCTGTTCGTGTTCGCCGACCGAGCGCTGACCATCAAGCAGCACTTCAGTGGCTTCGGTAACGATATCCAGGGGTTGCGCAAACAGCTG
The DNA here is from genome assembly GCA_965372385.1 of uncultured Gammaproteobacteria bacterium. Lineage (GTDB taxonomy): Bacteria > Pseudomonadota > Gammaproteobacteria > Chromatiales > Chromatiaceae > JASJBU01. The sequence goes on from CBDVCD010000052.1 coordinate 10,421, forward strand.
CGCAAGCAGGCCGGGGTGGAGCTGTTCGACAACTTCAAGGCCTACGCCGGGCGCTTCCGGCGTCTATTCGGTATCCAGCAGGAGCAGGCCCTGGAGCTGTTCTATCAGACCGTCTCCATGAAGTCGGTGGGCAACCTCACCGAGTTCGTGCGCAACCACATGCTGGAACGGTTCGACGTGGAGAGTCGCATCGACGGTCTGCGCCGCGCCTTCGACAATCTCAACCGGGCCCACGAGGCGGTGCTGCGGGCCAAGGATCAGATCGAGCGGCTACAGCCGCTGGTGGCGGACGGAGAGCAGCATGCCCGGCATGTCAAGGAGATCGCGGAGCTCACCGCCTGCCGCGATGCCCTGGAGTTCTGGTTTGCGGAGCATCGTGAACGGCTGACCGCCGAGCGGATCAGTCGTTTGGAGAGTGAGCTGGCAGCTGCCCGGCGACGCCTGGAACGGCTGCGCAGCGAGATCGACGAGATGGCGCTGAAGGCCGACAGCCTCAAGGCGGGCATCGAAGACAGCGGCGGCAGCCGGCTGCGCACCATCGATCAGGAGATCGCTCGCCTGGAACCCAGGCGTAACGAGCGGCAGACGGCCCAGGCCCGCTATCGTGAGCACTGCGAAGTGCTGGATCTGGCAACCGCCGCCGATAGTGATGGTTTCGAGCGTAATCGGGTCGAGACCGATCGGCTGCTACAGCGCCTGCAGGACGAAACCGAGACCCTGGACAACCAGCGCACCGATCTGGCGGTGGAGATCCGTCGCCTGAAGGAGCAGGGCCGAGAGCTGGAGAGCGAGCTGACCTCCCTGCGCGGACGCAAGAGCAACATCCCGCGCCGCAGCCTGGAGATCCGCACCCACATGGCGGAGGATCTGGGCATCGCCGAAACGGATCTGCCTTTCGTGGGGGAGCTGCTGCAGGTGGACGAGGCGGAGGCGGAATGGACCGGCGCCATCGAACGTTTGCTGCACAACTTCGGCCTCAGCCTGCTGGTCTCCGAGGCGCACTATAAGCAGGTCAGCCGCTATGTGGACCGCACCCATCTGCATGGGCGTATCGTCTACTATCGTACGCATGGAGATAAGGGCGTGAAGACGGTAAAAGGTCTGCACTCCGACGCCCTCTGCCGCAAACTCCGGATCAAACCCGAGAGCCCCTTTTACGCTTGGCTCGCAGGCTGGCTGGAGAGCCGGTTCGAGCATGTCTGTTGCCGCGGCTTGGAGGCGTTTCACCGACAACCCAAGGCCGTCACCCTGCAGGGTCAGCTCAAGAGCGGAAGTTGGCGACATGAGAAGGATGACCGCCACGACCTGCATGACCGTTCCCGCTATGTGCTGGGCTGGAGCAACCGGGAGAAGATCGCGGTATTGGAGGGACAGTTGCATGGCCTGGCCGGACAGCTGGCCGAGCGGGCGGGGGAGAGTCAGGGGATCAGCAAGGCCTTAGAGCAACTCGGCCGGCAGCGCGACCATGCCCGTGATCTGCTCAACCAGACCCGCTTCGAAGCGATCGACTGGCAGGCCCTGAGCGCTGAGATTGCAACCCTGCAGCAGGAGAAGCGGGAGATCGAGGAGAGCTCGGACCGGCTCTCCAGTCTGCGTGCCCAGCTGCGCATCGTGGAAGGGGCGATCAAGGCGAAGCAGGAGAAGGCCTCGCGAAACGACCGGGAGTGCGCGGTGCTGGAGGAACGGCTGGAACAGAAGGGGCAAGAGCTGGCGGAGGCCCAGGCCCTGGCGGCAGGCTGGGTGCCTCAGGTGCGGGAGCCCTTGTTGCCACAGTTGGCGGCACAACATGCCGAGGCCCTGGCAGGGTTGGAGCCCAGCCTGCAGAACCTGGACAAGCAGCAGCGCAGTCTGCGTGAGCACATCCAGGCCGGCATCGATAAGGTGGAGCAGCGGCGCAAGCGGGCCAACGACCGTATCATCCGCGCCATGCAAGAGTACAAGACCGCCTATTCCAACGAGACCCGGGAGGTGGATGCCGCTATCGAGGTGTTGGCGGAATATGGCGACATGCTGCAGGCGCTGCAGAGCGAGGATCTGCCCCGTCACGAGGCCCGCTTCCGTGAGATGCTGCGGGAGGAGACCATCCAGGGGGTGGCCATGTTCCAGGCCCAGCTGGACCGGGAGCAGCGCGAGATCGGCGACAAGATCGACACCATCAACCGCTCCCTGGCCCAGATCGAATACAACCCCGGCGCTTATATCACGTTGCTCAAGGACCCGACCCAGGATGCCGAGATCCGTGAGTTCCGTCAGCAACTCAAGCAACTGCTCTCCGGCGTCCTGGATGAGGAGCAGCTCTACACCGAGGAGAAGTTCCTGCAGGTTAAGGCGATCATCGACCGCTTCAACGGCCGCGAGGGTATGAGTGACCTGGACCGGCGCTGGACCCGCAAGGTCACCGATGTACGCAACTGGTTCAGCTTCTCCGCGAGTGAACGCTGGCGTGAGGACCGGAGCGAAAAGGAGTTCTATTCCGACGCCGCGGGGAAATCCGGCGGGCAGAAGGAGAAGCTGGCCTACACCATCTTGGCCTCCGCTCTGGCCTACCAGTTCGGCCTGGAGTGGGGCAGCGCCGACTCCCGCTCATTCCGCTTCGTGGTGATCGACGAGGCCTTTGGCAAGGGCTCCGACGAGTCCACCCGCTATGCCCTGGAACTGTTCCGCAAGCTCAACCTGCAACTGCTCATCGTCACTCCACTGCAGAAGATCCATGTCATCGAGGACTACATCAGCGCGGTTCACTTCGTCCACAACGAGGACGGCAAGAACACCCTGGTGCGCAACCTGACGGTGGAGGAGTACCGCAGGGAGAAGGCGGATTTCCAGCGGTGAGAATGACGCCAATCGTAGGCTGCGTTGAGGCACGAAATGCAGCAGATAAAGCAAGGAGCCGCGGGTGCTGACGCCGAAAGAACTGCAGCGAAAGGCCGAGCGCTATTGGACCAGCGGTCGAGCGTTGCGCGCCTGGCTGGGTGATGGGGAGCTGTTTCCCATCCAGATTCCCGCGGGAAGGCCCAGCGCCAGTCAATTGTTGAAAAGCTTCAATGAGGTAGGCGACTGGAAGAGGTCGCTGGAAAAGGGTTGCAGGGAAACTACCGGGAGGGGTTACCGGATCGAGTATGCGGAGATCAATCATCGACAGTTCGGGCGGCAGCGGTTGCCGGGACAACTGATCTTCGACGGCCTGGAGGACCTGCTGGGTTATCTGCGCAAGCAGCGGGAGTTCGAACGGTTCGTCCAACTGCAGCGGATGATCGTGCAACGCCAGCCAGCACTGGGGCAATGGATCGAACGCTATCCTATTAAGATGCTGGAGCAGGCTGACCACTGGCCCCGATTGCTGGCGGTGGTGGACTTCTTTGTGGACAACCCTCACCCCGAGCGTTATCTGAGAGAGCTGCTCATCCCCGCCGTGGACAGTAAATTCATCGAACAGCGCAAGGGCCTGATCGCGGAGCTACTGGATCGAGTGTTGCCGTCTGAATCCATTGATTCGGAGGTAACCGGCCTCGCCCGGCATGGCTTTGAGCGGCGTTATGGGCTGAACTATGACCAGCCCCTGATTCGGTTCCGTCTGCTCGAAGCCAGGACCGCAAAGGCCTATGGCGGTCTGAACGATCTGACCATTCCCCTGGATCGCTTCATTAAACTCGATCCGCCGGTAAAGCGGGTCTTCATCACCGAGAACAAGATCAACGGGCTCAGTTTTCCCTGCCTGCCGGACAGCATGATCATCTTCGGTCTGGGCTATGGTATCTCGAGCCTGAAACCGGTGGACTGGCTGCACCAGCGGGAGATCCACTACTGGGGGGATATCGACACCCACGGTTTCGCCATCCTCTCCCAACTCCGGAGTTACTTCCCTCAGGTAAACTCCATGCTCATGGAGCGCAAGACGCTGGAGACCTTCTCCCATGCCTGGGGGCGGGAGGAATCAGCCAAGCGTACCACGGCAGAGCTGGAACACCTCGGCGCGGAAGAGCAGGCCTGCTACCGGCTGCTGTGTGACAATCGGCTGGGCGAAAACGTCCGCCTGGAGCAGGAACGGATTCCGTTTGACTGGCTGAAAGAACGTCTGGCGGCGTTCTGGCCATAAACTGAGGATTCTAGAATGATTACCCAACTTCAAGATTACCGCATTGTGTTTATCGCCCTGTGGTTGCTGGTATTGCCATTGAGCATTTACGCCGTCGACGATGTGGCAAATATTCCGGGATACACCGGTATCTTTAAGGGTGATCTTCCCGAAATCCGCAAACGCAAAGTCATACGCGCCCTGGTGACCTATAACCGTACCGATTTCTTTTTTTACAAGGGCGGCACCAAGGGCATTCAGGTTGAATACCTCAACGAATACATAAAATACCTCAATAAAGGCGTCAAACGTGAGGAGAACCGCGTACAACTTACCTATATTCCAGTGACGTTCAATGAACTGATTCCAGCGTTACTGTCCGGTAGGGGTGATATCGCCGCGGACTTCCTGACTATCACGCCGCAGCGGGAAAAGCTGGCTGACTTTGCAACCGGAGGCAGCTGGAATATCAGCGAGCTGGTGGTTACCAATAAAGAGGTCGGAAAGTTGACCTCGATCGAGGATCTGTCCGGTAAGTCGGTTTATGTGCTGAACGGCAGCAGTTACGTCGACCACATTAAGGCCTTGAACAAGCAGTTTAAACAGAAGAGGCTCGCGCCTCTACACATCGTGGAGGCCGATCCACATCTACTGTCCGAGGATATCCTGGAAATGGTGAATGCCGGCACGGTAGAGATGACCGTCGTCGATGACTATATCGCCAGACTGTGGAAAAAAGTGCTTCCCGATATTCGTATCCATGAAGAGCTGGCGATTTCGACGGAAAATACGGTGGGCTGGGCGGTTCGCAAGCAGAATCCCGAATTACTCAAGAGCCTCAATCTCTTTGCCGGTAAAGTGAGGAAAGGTACGCTGATCGGCAATATGCTCTTCAAGCGGTATTACAAGAACACTCGCTGGATAAAAGATCCGACCAGCGATCAGGAGCTGATGAAGCTGGAAAAACTGATTGCACTGTTCGACAAATACGCAAAGCAATACGGTTTTGATACCTGGGCCCTGGTCGGGCAGGCCTACCAGGAGTCCGGGCTCGAAAACAATAAGAAAAGCCCTCGCGGTGCGGTGGGCATTATGCAGATACTACCCTCCACGGCGGCTGACAAGCATATCAACATCAATGATATAAAGCTGTTGGAGAACAATATCCACGCAGCGACTAAATACTTGGCGTTTCTACGCGACCGTTATTTCAGTGACCCGGCGATCACGCCGAAAAACAGGCTGGCGTTTACCTGGGCCGCTTATAATACAGGTCCGGCCAAGGTGCGTAAAATGAGGGAACAGGCCAAGAAAATGGGCCTCGATCCGAATGTCTGGTTCTCGAACGTCGAACT
>CBDVCD010000053.1:0-15795 GCA_965372385.1 uncultured Gammaproteobacteria bacterium
CCAATGGTTCCCACATTGACATGCGGTTTTGTGCGTTCGAATTTTTCCTTGGACACAGTGCTACCCCTATACCCGATTACTGTTTCTTGGAAATGGCGTCAGCGATACTCGCCGGCACCTCTGAATATTTGGCGAACTCCATGCTGTAGTTCGCACGACCCTGAGTTGCGGAACGTAGATCGGTTGCATAACCGAACATCTCAGACAATGGAACTTCTGCTCTGATTTGCTTGCCTGCTGGAGAATCTTCCATGCCCTGGACCATGCCGCGACGGCTGCTCAGGTCACCCATGACATCGCCCATGTACGCTTCAGGCGTCACAACTTCAACCTTCATCATGGGCTCGAGCAGAACCGGCCTGGCCTTCTTGACACCCTCTTTAAAGCATATGGATCCTGCTACCTTGAATGCCATCTCATTCGAGTCAACGTCGTGGTAGGAGCCGTCATACAGGGTGACCTTCACATCCACCACCGGATAACCCGCTATCACGCCACTCTCCATGGCCTCCTTTACACCCTTGTCAACCGCGGGGATATATTCCCGGGGCACGGCACCACCGACAATCTGATTAACAAACTCATAACCGTCACCCGCTACCTGAGGTTCGATGCGCAGATAGACATGGCCATATTGACCGCGTCCACCCGACTGCCGGACAAACTTGCCTTCCTGTTCGACGGTAGTACGGATGGTTTCACGGTAGGCTACTTGGGGTGCACCCACATTCGCCTCTACATTGAACTCACGCCGCATACGGTCGACGATGATATCGAGATGCAATTCACCCATGCCGGCAATGATAGTCTGACCGGATTCTTCATCACTGCTGACCCGGAAGGAGGGATCTTCCTGCGCCAGCTTGGACAGGGCGACGCCCATCTTCTCCTGGTCGGTCTTGGTCTTGGGTTCTACCGCTACCGCGATAACCGGTTCCGGGAACTCCATACGCTCAAGTGTGATCACATCATTCAAGGCACAGAGGGTCTCACCTGTCGTGACATCCTTCAGACCGACAGCCGCGGCGATATCACCAGCGTAAACCTCTTTTATCTCCTCGCGGGAGTTGGAATGCATCTGCAGAATTCGACCGATACGCTCTTTCTTGCCCTTAATCGGGTTGTAGACTGTGTCACCTGACTTCAACACCCCCGAATAGGCGCGGAAGAATGTCAGGGTACCCACAAACGGATCAGTCGCGATCTTGAAAGCCAATGCCGCAAAAGGCGCGGAATCGTTAGATGGACGCTCGGCCTCGGACTCCTCAGCATCATCACGTATGCCTCGAATAGCGGGTACATCGACCGGTGAAGGCATCAACTCGATAACCTTGTCCAGCAATGCCTGGACACCCTTGTTTTTGAATGCGGAACCACAGGTGACCGGAATAATTTCCAACCTCAGGGTGCGCACCCGCAGTCCCTCAAGAATCTCTTCCTCTGACAGCTCACCCTCTTCGAGATATTTCTCCATCAACTCGTCTGAGCCTTCGGCAGCTGCTTCTACCATGTGCTCACGCCACTCGTTACAGGTATCGACAAGATCGGTGGGTATATCTTCATAGGTGAATTCCACACCCATGTTCTCTTCGGACCAGACCACGGATTTCATCTTCACCAGGTCGACCAGACCCTGAAAACCCTCTTCAGCACCAACAGGCACCTGAATCGGTACGGCATTGGCGCCCAGGCGATCCTTCAACTGTTCGACGACGCGGAAAAATTCGGCGCCCATGCGGTCCATCTTATTGATGAACGCCATGCGCGGCACATTGTACTTGTTGGCCTGACGCCAGACAGTCTCAGACTGTGGTTCTACACCACCTACCGCACAGAGCACGAAAACCGCGCCATCCAGCACACGCAGGGAACGCTCCACCTCGATGGTGAAGTCCACATGTCCGGGAGTGTCAATGATATTGAAGCGGTGTTCAGCAAACTGCTGAGCCATACCACTCCAGAAACAGGTCGTGGCAGCCGAGGTGATAGTGATACCACGCTCCTGCTCCTGCTCCATCCAGTCCATGGTGGCCGCGCCATCGTGCACCTCACCGATTTTGTGAGAAACACCGGTGTAGTAGAGCACACGCTCAGTGGTAGTCGTCTTACCGGCATCGATGTGCGCCATGATGCCAATATTACGATAGCGCTCGATTGGAGTTTTCCGTGCCACGTTACAAACCTGTTTTTAAAGAGCTACGTTTGGAGTAAACCGCTTACCAGCGATAGTGTGAGAATGCCTTGTTGGCTTCCGCCATCCGATGCGTGTCATCCTTCTTCTTGACCGCCGCACCCTTATTTTGGGAGGCATCCATCAGTTCACCGGCAAGACGCATCGCCATGGATTTTTCGCTGCGTTTACGGGCGGCATCAATCAACCAGCGCATCGCCAGAGAGTTACGTCGATTCGGCCGTACCTCTACCGGTACCTGGTAAGTGGCGCCACCCACCCGGCGGGATTTGACTTCAACCAGGGGCCGCACATTTTCCAGTGCAACATCAAGCAGATCCATTGCCTCAGCAGAACCCTTTTCGGCCGCCCGATCCAGCGCACCATACAGAATCTTTTCGGCCACTGACTTTTTACCGTCAACCATGACCATGTTGATGAACTTGGCCAACAACTCACTACCAAACTTAGGATCTGGCAGGGTTTCGCGCTTGGCTACAATTCGTCTTCTTGGCATTGCTCTATCTCAATATCACTGATTAAAATCTATTCGGCCGTTAGCTTTTCGGCCGCTTGGCACCATACTTTGACCGACCTTGACGACGCGTCTCAACCCCTGAGGTATCGAGACTGCCGCGTACCACGTGATAACGTACACCAGGCAGATCTTTCACACGACCACCGCGAATAAGCACCACGGAGTGCTCTTGAAGGTTATGCCCCTCACCCCCGATATAACTGGTGACCTCGAAGCCGTTGGTCAAACGCACACGCGCTACCTTACGTAGCGCCGAGTTCGGTTTTTTCGGGGTGGTAGTGTACACACGGGTACATACGCCACGCTTTTGCGGGCAGGCCTCGAGTGCCGGCACATTACTCTTCTGCGGTTTACGTTTCCTGGGCTTGCGCACCAGTTGGTTAATCGTTGCCATCTATATCCGTCTCCAGGGACGCTGATGTTCGCATTACACACAAAATTCGGAGTAGTCGGCACCTGCCCGGTTCGCAGGTTTGAATGCGCCGGAAGTCGCGAATTCTCTGGCAAATAACTTTGCTCTTCGTGACCCAGCAAGAGTGGCAAAGAGCGTTAGAAACAACAGGCCGGCTAGGGGCCGGCCTGTCAGAGAGCGCGCATTCTATGCCCGCCTATATCGGTTGTCAAGCCGCTATTCGGTTTCAGGGGTATTGAGGGCCTCCTTGAAGGCCTGTTCCACCTGCTCCACCACCAGTTCAGGTTTTCTCTCTTCCTCGGCTAACGATTCCATTCGCTGACGGCGCTTTTCCGTATGGTAAGAGAGTCCGGTACCGGCAGGTATCAGGCGTCCAACGATAACATTCTCCTTCAGACCATGCAGGCTGTCAGACAGACCCCGCACCGCCGCTTCCGTAAGCACCCGGGTCGTCTCCTGGAAGGAGGCCGCCGAGATGAACGACTCGGTTGCCAGGGAGGCCTTGGTAATACCCAGCAGTAGCGGCTCATACAAGGCAGCATGCTTTCCTTCCGCCCGCAGGGCCTCGTTCTCCGCCAATAAAGCGGCCTTTTCAACCTGCTCACCTTTGAGGAACCGGCTGTCGCCCGTGCTGCTGACTTCGACCTTGCGCAGCATCTGGCGAACGATCACCTCAATATGCTTATCGTTGATCTTCACGCCCTGCAGCCGGTAGACATCCTGGATCTCCTTGTCCAGATATTCCGCCAATTCGGTAACGCCCTTCAGACGCAGGATATCGTGGGGGTTGAGCTCACCATCGGAGATCATCTCCCCCTTCTCCACGTGCTCACCCTCGAACACATTTACATGGCGCCACTTGGGAATCAGCTCTTCATGCTGCTCTCCCTCCGCGTCGGTGATGACCAGCCGCTGCTTACCCTTGGTATCCTTACCGTAGCTTACAGTTCCCGTGGCTTCCGCCATGATCGCCGGATCCTTCGGCTTGCGCGCCTCGAACAGGTCGGCAACCCGTGGCAGACCACCGGTAATGTCACGGGTCTTGGATGACTCCTGCGGGATACGGGCCAGTACATCACCCACCCCCACATCGGCGCTATCCTGCACATTGACCACCGCGTTGGCCGGCAGGAAGTAGTGGGCCGGAATGTCGGTCCCGGCGATATTCATATCGTTGCCGTCCGCATCCACCAGCTTAACCATCGGCCGAATATCCTTACCCGCCGGCGGTCGCTGTTTGGGATCTATGACCTCCAGAGAGCTCAGGCCGGTGACTTCGTCGACCTTCTTCTGCACAGTGACGCCATCGACGAAATCCACGAAGCGCAGTACACCTGCAACCTCGGTGATGACCGGGTGGGTGTGCGGATCCCAGTTGGCCACGATCCGGCCGCCATCAACCGAGCTACCATCTTCCACCTGCAGGATGGCGCCATAAGGCACTTTGTAGCGCTCACGCTCACGACCGACATCATCCAACACGGTAAGTTCGCCGGATCGGGAGGTGGCCACCAGGTTGCCACTGGCATGTTTAACCGTCTTGATGTTGTGCAGGCGGGCGATGCCGCCCGCCTTCACCTGGATATTGTTCACCGAAGCAGAACGGGAGGCCGCACCACCAATGTGGAAGGTACGCATGGTCAGCTGGGTGCCCGGCTCACCGATCGACTGGGCCGCGATAACACCCACCGCTTCACCCATGTTGACTCTATGGCCACGTGCCAGGTCGCGCCCATAACACATGGAACAGACCCCCGTCTTCGCCTGACAGGTAATGGCGGAACGCACCACCACCTGATCCACACCTAAGCCCTCCAGTTTCTCCACCCAATCTTCGTCGAGCAGGGTGCCGGCTTCGCAGACCACCTCATCGCTGCCGGGTGGATGGGCGTCAACCGCGACGACACGGCCCAGGATGCGCTCCCGCAAGGGCTCGACCACATCGCCACCCTCGATAATGGGTTGCATCAAGAGGCCTTCATGCGTCCCGCAATCCACCTCCAGTACCACCATATCCTGCGCCACGTCCACCAGACGCCGGGTCAGATAACCGGAGTTGGCGGTCTTCAGCGCGGTATCGGCAAGACCCTTGCGCGCACCGTGGGTCGAGATGAAGTACTGCAGTACATCAAGGCCTTCGCGGAAGTTTGCCGTGATCGGGGTCTCGATGATGGAACCGTCCGGTTTCGCCATCAGGCCGCGCATGCCGGCGAGCTGCCGGATCTGGGCGGCGGAACCACGGGCACCGGAGTCGGCCATCATATAGACCGAGTTGAAGGAGTCCTGTTCGACCTCGTTGCCGTCCCGGTCGATTATCTTTTCCTTGCCCAGCTTGTCCATCATCGCCTTGGCCACCTGGTCATTGGTATGCGACCAGATATCCACCACCTTGTTGTAACGTTCGCCGTTGGTGACCAGACCAGAGGTATATTGATTCTGGATCTCCTTGACCTCCGCCTCGGCGCGCTCCAGGATCGCCCCTTTCTCCTCCGGCACCACCATGTCGTTGGAACAGAAAGAGACCGCCGACCGGGTGGCGTAACGGAAGCCCATGTACATCAGCTGATCGGCGAAGATAACCGTATCCTTCAGACCGAGACGTCGGTAGCTGGCGTCGATCAGGTTGGAAATCATCTTCTTACTCATCGCCCGATCAACCAGTTCGTAGGCCAGTCCGTCAGGCACAATCTCGTAGACGATGGTGCGGCCAATGGTGGTGTCTACCATCTTGACCTGCTCCATGAGCTTACCTTGTTCATCCAGCAGCACTTCACGAATACGCACCTTCACCCGCGCCTGCAGATCCGCATGGCCAGACTCATAGGCCCGTTTCGCCTCGGCAACATCGGCGAAGGCCATCCCCTCGCCCTTGGCGTTGATACGCTCGCGGGTCATGAAATAGAGGCCCAATACCACGTCCTGAGAGGGCACGATGATCGGGTCGCCATTCGCCGGTGAGAGGATGTTGTTGGTCGCCATCATGAGGCTGCGCGCCTCCAGCTGGGCCTCGATGGACAGAGGCACATGCACCGCCATCTGATCGCCGTCGAAATCGGCGTTGAAGGCGGTACAGACCAGCGGATGCAACTGGATCGCCTTACCCTCGATCAGTACCGGCTCGAAGGCCTGGATGCCGAGTCGATGCAGGGTTGGCGCGCGGTTCAGCATCACCGGGTGTTCGCGGATCACCTCCTCGAGGATATCCCAGACCTCCGCGGTACCCCGCTCCACCAGCTTCTTGGCCGCCTTGATGGTGGTGGCCAGGCCACGCAGCTGCAGTTTGCTGAAGATGAAGGGCTTGAACAGCTCCAACGCCATCTTCTTGGGCAGACCGCACTGATGCAGCTTCAGGGTCGGGCCCACCACGATGACCGAACGGCCGGAGTAGTCGACCCGCTTACCCAGCAGGTTCTGGCGGAAACGCCCCTGCTTGCCCTTGATCATATCGGCCAGGGACTTCAGCGGGCGACGGTTGGTGCCGGTGATGGCACGGCCACGGCGGCCATTGTCCAGCAACGCATCCACCGACTCCTGTAACATGCGTTTCTCATTACGCACGATGATGTCCGGGGCGTTCAGATCCAGCAGCCTTTTCAGACGGTTGTTACGGTTGATCACCCGCCGATAGAGGTCGTTCAGATCAGAGGTGGCGAAGCGCCCCCCATCCAACGGCACCAGTGGACGCAGCTCCGGCGGTAGCACCGGCAGCACGGTCATCACCATCCACTCGGGACGGTTGCCCGACGCGTTGAGCGATTCGAGCAGCTTCAGCCGCTTGGTGAACTTCTTGATCTTGGTCTCGGAATTGGTGCCCGCGATCTCCTCGCGCAAGCGCTTGATCTCTGCCGGAATATCGATGGTCTTCAGCAGTTCATAGACCGCCTCGGCGCCCATCCGGGCATCGAACTCGTCGCCATTCTCTTCGATGGCGTCCAGATACTGCTCGTCGGTGAGCAACTGACCACGCTCCAACGGCGTCATGCCGGGATCGACCACCACGAAAGACTCGAAATAGAGCACCCGCTCGATGTCGCGCAGGGTCATGTCCATCAGCAGGCCGATACGGGACGGCAGGGATTTCAGAAACCAGATATGCGCCACCGGGCTGGCCAGCTCGATATGCCCCATGCGGTCACGGCGTACCTTGGCCAGGGTGACCTCGACCCCACACTTTTCGCACACCACACCACGGTGCTTGAGGCGTTTGTACTTGCCGCAGAGACATTCGTAATCACTGATCGGGCCAAAGATCTTAGCGCAGAACAGGCCGTCCCGCTCCGGCTTGAAGGTACGGTAGTTGATGGTCTCCGGTTTCTTGACCTCGCCATAGGACCAGGACCGGACCATGTGAGGGGATGCCAGACCGATGCGAATGGCATCGAAATCTTCCGTCTGACCCTGTTGTTTCAGAATACTTAATAGATCTTTCAAGATCGTATCTCCTGCAAACGCTGACTGACTGGAGTCAGAGACTTAGTCCTGTTCCAATTCGATATTGATGCCGAGAGAGCGGATCTCCTTCACCAACACATTGAACGATTCGGGCATACCGGCTTCCATCTGGTGATTGCCATCGACGATGTTTTTGTACATTCGGGTACGCCCATTGACGTCGTCCGACTTGACAGTGAGCATCTCCTGCAAGGTATAAGCGGCGCCATAGGCCTCCAGGGCCCAGACCTCCATCTCACCGAAGCGCTGGCCACCGAACTGTGCCTTACCGCCCAGCGGCTGCTGGGTTACCAGACTGTACGGACCGGTTGAACGGGCGTGCATCTTGTCGTCCACCAGGTGGTTCAGCTTCAGCATGTACATATAACCCACGGTGACCGGCCGCTCGAAGGAATCACCGGTGCGCCCGTCATACAGAGTGCACTGGCCACTCTCCGACAGCCCCGCCAGCTCAAGCATCTGCTTGATCTCGGACTCGTGGGCGCCATCAAACACCGGTGTCGCCATCGGCACACCGCCCTTCAGGTTGCCACACAACTCCAGTATCTCCGCATCACTCAGTGAGTCGAGATCCTCGGTCTTACCGCTTCTGTTGTAGATCTTGGCGAGAAACTCGCGTAACTCGACGATCTGTGCCTGGGCCTCCAGCATGGCACCGATCTTGCGCCCAACGCCCTTCGCGGCGAAGCCCAGATGGGTCTCCAGCACCTGACCCACGTTCATGCGCGAGGGTACGCCGAGGGGGTTGAGCACGATATCCACCGGCTCGCCATACTCGTCGTAGGGCATGTCTTCCACCGGTACGATGGTCGAGATGACACCCTTGTTGCCATGCCGTCCAGCCATCTTGTCGCCCGGCTGGATGCGGCGCTTCACCGCCACATAGACCTTGACCATCTTGAGTACCCCGGGGGCGAGATCGTCTCCGGAAGTCAGCTTGCGCTTCTTTTCCTCGAACTTCTCACGGAAGGCCTCGCGTTGCGCCTTCACCTGTTCGGCTATCGCCTCCAATTGGGCGGCGGTTTCCTCCTTACGCAGGCGGATCTCAAACCATTTGTCCCGATCCAGATCATTCAGATAGGCCTTGGTGATCTTGGCGCCTGCCGAGAGGTTCTCCGGACCGCCATCGGCAATCTTACTCAACAGCATCTTCTCGACCCGTTGGAAGGTATCCGCTTCCATGATGCGCAACTGGTCATCCAGATCCTTGCGTACCCGGTCCATCTCCATCTCTTCGATCTGCAGGGCGCGGGCATCCTTCTCGACCCCGTCACGGGTAAAGACCTGGACATCGATGACCGTACCTACTCGGCCGGAGGAGGCGCGCAAGGAGGTATCCTTCACATCCGAGGCCTTCTCGCCGAAGATGGCGCGCAGCAGCTTCTCTTCCGGGGTGAGCTGGGACTCACCCTTGGGGGTCACCTTGCCCACCAGGATATCGCTTTCGCGCACCTCGGCCCCGATATAGACGATACCGGACTCATCCAGCTTGGACAGCGCCGCTTCACCCACATTCGGGATATCGCCGGTGATCTCCTCCGAACCCAGCTTGGTGTCGCGGGCCATGCAGGTCAACTCTTCGATATGGATGGAGGTGAACCTGTCCTCGTCCACCACCCGCTCGGAGATCAGGATGGAGTCCTCGAAGTTGTAGCCGTTCCAGGGCATGAAGGCGATGCGCAGATTCTGCCCCAGGGCCAGTTCGCCCATGTCGGTGGAGGGACCGTCAGCCATCACATCGCCACGGGCAATCCGATCCCCCACTTTCACCAGGGGGCGCTGATTGATGCAGGTGTTCTGATTGGAACGGGTATATTTGGTCAGATTGTAGATATCCACACCCGGCTCGCCGGCTTCGGTCTCCTCATCGTTGACCCGCACCACGATACGCGCGGCGTCTACCGACTCGATCTCACCACCCCGCGTGGCCACCACGGTGACGCCGGAGTCGATCGCAACCACCCGTTCCATACCGGTGCCGACCAAGGGTTTTTCGGCACGCAGCACAGGCACCGCCTGACGCTGCATGTTGGAGCCCATGAGGGCGCGGTTGGCGTCGTCGTGTTCCAGGAAGGGAATCATGGAGGCCGCCACGGAGACGATCTGCTTCGGCGAGACGTCTACATACTGCACCTTGTCCGGGGTCGACAGGGTGAACTCGTTCTGGAAACGGGATGAGACCAGCTCATCGATCAGCGTGCCATTCTCATCCACCGTGGCATTCGCCTGGGCGATGACGTAACGCCCCTCTTCTATGGCGGAGAGATAATCGATCTGCTCGGTAACCCGACCCTCCTCGACCTTGCGATAAGGGGTCTCCAGAAAACCGTAACGGTTGGTGCGCGCATAGACCGCCAGAGAATTGATCAGACCGATATTCGGTCCCTCCGGCGTCTCGATGGGGCAGACCCGACCGTAGTGGGTCGGATGCACGTCACGCACCTCGAAGCCGGCGCGCTCACGGGCCAGACCGCCCGGACCCAGGGCCGAGACACGGCGTTTGTGGGTCACCTCCGACAGCGGATTGTTCTGATCCATGAACTGGGAGAGCTGGCTGGAGCCGAAGAACTCCTTGATCGCGGCGGACACCGGCTTGGCGTTGATCATCTCCTGAGGCATCAGACCTTCCGATTCCGCCTGGGTCAGACGCTCTTTCACCGCCCGTTCGACACGTACCAGGCCGACACGGAATTGATTCTCCGCCATCTCGCCAACACAGCGGATACGGCGGTTACCCAAGTGATCGATATCATCCACCACGCCGTTTCCGTTGCGGATATCGACCAGCTCCTTGAGCACATCGGTGATATCCTCCTTGCAGAGTATGCCTGCGCCCTCCTCGGCTTGACGGCCGAGACGACGATTGAATTTCATCCGGCCGACCGCTGAGAGATCGTAACGCTCAGAGGCGAAAAACAGATTTTTAAACAGATTCTGGGCCGCCTCTTTGGTCGGCGGCTCGCCGGGGCGCATCATGCGGTAGAGTTCAACCAGGGCCTCCAACTCATTGGTGGTCGGATCAATACGCAGGGTATCAGAAATGAAAGGTCCGTGGTCGAGATCATTGGTAAAGATCGTATTGACCTTCTTAATACCCTTTTCGATGAAGGTATCCAGCAACTCTTCGGTGATCTCGGTATTGGCCGCGGCAATCAACTCTCCCGTCTCCTTGTCGACCAGATTATGTGCAAGTACCTCGCCAATGATGTATTCGCGCGGCACATCCAACTTCTTGACACCTGCCTTCTCGAGTTCCCGAATATGCCGGGCGGTGACACGCCGTCCTGCCTCGACAATCACTTCATCACCGCCCTTGATATCAAAGGTCACCATCTCACCACGCAGACGCTCTGGCACCAGGGCCACCTTCAGGGTCCGCTTGGTCAGGCTGAAGGTGTTGGTCTCGAAGAACATCCCCAGGATCTGTTCGGTTTCGTAGCCCAGGGCACGCAGGAGAATGGTGGCCGGCAGTTTGCGGCGACGGTCGATGCGCACAAACACGTTGTCCTTGGGATCAAATTCGAAATCCAGCCAGGAACCGCGATAGGGAATCACCCGGGCGGAAAACAGCAGCTTTCCTGAAGAGTGGGTCTTACCCTTGTCGTGATCGAAAAAGACGCCAGGCGAACGATGCAGCTGGGAGACAATGACCCGCTCCGTACCATTGATGACAAAGGTACCGGTATCGGTCATCAACGGCAGTTCCCCCATATAGACTTCCTGCTCGCGAATATCCTTGACCACCTTGGAACCGGCCGGGGCCTCTTTATCGTAGATCACCAGGCGTACCAGCACGCGGAGCGGCGCTGCATAGGTGGTGCCACGCAGCTGGCACTCCCGTACATCGAAAACCGGGACGCCGAGACGGTAGTTCACATACTCGAGCACCGCATTTCCTGAATAGCTGGTGATCGGAAGAACAGACTTGAACGCGGCATGCAGACCCACGTCTTGGCGCTTATTCGCAGGCACTCCATCCTGCAAAAAATCACGGTAGGAGTTTATCTGTGTCGCAAGCAGAAAAGGCACGTCCAAAATACTTGGACGCTTTCCGAAGTCTTTGCGGATACGCTTTTTCTCGGTGAACGAATAGGCCATGCTGCCATCCCTCAGTGTCAAAGGCTTGGTGATTCATGTGTTATCCTGCCCTAGCAGATAAGCGAGCAGCAGAATAAGCGAAATATTCTGACTTCCTGTGCTGGCTTTAATGCCAGCTAGTCTCTAAACGTTGGATGTTGAACTTTGCATACAACCCGCACCCAACAAGCGGGAAAAGGCCGGTGACGTAACGCCACCAGCCTAATCACACAGTTTTAACCGATCGAGTACAGAATTACTTGATCTCGGCTGTAGCGCCAGCCTCTTCCAGTTTTTTGACGACCTCTTCAGCTTCGTCTTTTGAGACACCCTCTTTCAGGGTGGTCGGTGCCCCTTCGACAGCCTCTTTGGCCTCTTTCAGGCCCAGTCCAGTGAGGGCGCGAACCACCTTGATCACCGAGATTTTGTTACCGCCGAAACCAGACAGAACCACGTCGAATTCGGTCTGCTCTTCCGCGGCGGCTTCACCACCGCCAGCGGCAGCAGGCGCTGCAGCCACTGCAGCGGCAGCGGTCACGCCAAACTTCTCTTCCATGGCTTCGACAAGCGCCACAACATCCATCACGGACATCTCGGCAATAGCCTCCAGGATCTCTTCTTTAGATACGGCCATTGGTTAACTCCTAAAATTTTTGATTAGCACAATAAAACGAATGACTTGAAATAAGCCGATCAAGCCGCCTCTTTGGCGTCTTTGACCGCCGCCATAGTCCGGACCAGCTTGCCAGGCACCTCTTTCAGGGTGCGAGCCAGCTTCTCCACCGGAGCCTTCATGACCGCCATCAGCATGCTGATAGCCTGATCATAGGTCGGCATCTTGGCGAGTGTCTCCAGCTCACTCGGCGCCAACATCTGGCCACCGATTGAAACCATTTTCACCTCAAGATGCTTATGCTCCTTGGCGAAGTCCTTAATGACGCGGGCGGCAGCACCGGGATCCTCCTGCGAGAAGGCCAAGACCAACGGTCCCGTCAAACCCTCCTGCATGCAGGCAAAATCGGTACCCTCCATGGCACGCTTGGCGAGTGTGTTCTTGACCACCCGAAGATAGACCCCATTATTCCGCGCCTCACGGCGCAGTTCGGTCATCTCTTCGACGGTCAGTCCACTGTACTCAGCGGCAACCGCGGAATAGGCGCTGCTTGCTACGTCACTGACTTCGGCGACGATGGCTTTCTTCTGCTCTAGATTGAGTGGCAAAGTCGTCACCTCCTGATAATGCAAGGAACGGTTGCCCGCTCCTCAGTTACACAAACGGCGTATTGCTACACCGCACTTCATCGCACACCATCATCAGGAAAATCCTGATTTGGGTTGCTCCGTCTACGCAGGCAGATATTAAGCATCGCCGAGATGCACCTACGGTCTTTGACGGTACCGGTAAACCGGTACCCCAAAGTTCATAGCGCTCCAGCCAGGGGCGCGACGCCCCGCAACTGAAGCAAAAAATTTATACGTCGAGAGTTGCCTGATCCAAGGAGAGACCTGGCCCCATGGTGGATGAAACCGTAATCTTCTCCAGATAGACACCTTTGGCTGCGCTCGGCTTGGCCTTGACCAAGGCAAGCAGCAAGGACTCCAGATTCTCCTTCAGTTTGACCGGCTCAAAGTCGACCTTGCCGATGGAGCAATGGACGATGCCCGCCTTGTCGGTCCGATAACGCACCTGCCCGGCCTTGGCATTCTGTACCGCTTCCGCCACATTCGGCGTCACCGTGCCAACCTTCGGGTTGGGCATCAGGCCACGGGGACCCAGGATCTGACCCAACTGGCCGACCACCCGCATCGCATCCGGACTGGCGATCACCACATCGAAATCCATCTTACCCGCCTTGACCTCCGCCGCCAGATCCTCTAAACCGATAATGTCAGCACCCGCTTCCTTCGCGGCATCCACATTAGCACCTTGGGTAAATACGGCTACTCGCACCGTCTTGCCAAGACCATGGGGTAGAACAGAAGCCCCACGCACCACCTGGTCAGACTTGCGGGCATCCACACCCAGATTCACACTGACATCCACGGATTCCGCGAATTTGACAGAAGAGACCTTCTTCAATAGAGAAAAGGCCTCTTCCACCGCATAGAGCTTACCCGTCTCGAGTTTCTCGTGGATTGCCTTTGCACGCTTACTCAACTTAGCCATGACTTACTCCACCCCCTCAACATCAAGACCCATCTGACGGGCACTGCCAGCAATGGTTCGCACCGCGGCGTCCATGTCCGCCGCGGTAAGATCAGGCATCTTGGTGGTGGCAATCTCTTCCAGCTGCGCCCGGGTCACGGTACCCACTTTGACTGAATTGGGGGTCGAACTGCCCTTCTGCAGTCCAGCAGCCTTCTTTAGCAGAACCGCGGCCGGAGGAGTCTTAGTGATGAAGGTGAAGGAGCGATCGCTATAGACCGTGATCACCACCGGAATCGGCAGTCCCTTCTCCACATTCTGGGTCTTGGCGTTGAACGCCTTACAGAATTCCATGATGTTGACGCCGTGCTGACCCAACGCTGGGCCCACGGGCGGACTCGGGTTGGCCTCACCGGCCTTGACCTGCAGCTTAATATAAGCCTGGATCTTTTTTGCCATGTTTTACCTCTCTTTGGGTGCAAACGCCTGGGGCTTTCACCCAGGCTCCCCAATTGAAAATACCTCGGAGAAAAAGCATGCTCTGAGGCTTGGTTTGCGGCCGTTGGGCCGAATACTCGGCTGCTTATGGTTGGAGCAGCTTTGTCAGTAATCTGTTCTTGTCGTCCTTGGCTACTCGCGACTTGGTAAGCAAATGTTTCATTGCCATCCATGGCGCAACTTTTGAGCTCTGTTTTACCCCCGGCCTGGGCCTCCTGCCCAGTCGTTCGCCGCGCTGCGTTTGTCCACTGGACTAATTAAAAACTTCGTAAGTTAATCTTTCATTGCCATCCATGGCGTGACTTTGGAGCTCATTCTTACTCCCGGCCCGGACTTCCTGTCCGGTCGTTCGCTTAAATAATTGGTCCACCGGACCAATTATTTAAGCTCACCCTTTCTCCACCTGGCCGAACTCTAGGTCTACGGGGGTCGAGCGGCCGAATATGAGTACGGAGACCTTCATGCGGCTCTTTTCGTAATCGACCTCTTCCACCACGCCCGTGAAGTCGTTGAAGGGTCCATCGATAACGCGCACCACCTCGCCCGGTTCGAAAAGGATCTTTGGACGCGGTTTTTCCACACACTCCACAACCCGCTGCAAGATGTCGTCCGCTTCCTTGTCCGTGATGGGAGCGGGCCTGTCGCCGGTACCGCCGATAAAACCCATCACCTTCGGCACATCCTTTACCAGATGCCAGGTCTCGTCGGTCATCTCCATCTGTACCAACACATAACCGGGAAAGAACTTGCGTTCGCTTTTGTATTGCTGACCGGCACGCATCTCCACTACCTCTTCGGTAGGGACCAGGACTTCGCCAAATTTCTCTTCCATGCTAAAGCGCTTGATGCGCTCAAGCAGTGAGCGCTGTACCTGTTGCTCAAAGCCGGAATAGGCATGCACCACATACCAACGTTGCGCCACGATCAGCCTCCAGTCAGGGCACGCAGTATGGCGCCCAGCATCATGTCGAACAACCAGAGCACAATCCCCATGATCAGTACCATCACAAAGACGATCAGGGTTGTCTGTACGGTTTCCTGGCGACTTGGCCAGACCACTTTACGCACTTCGACCTTGGCATCGGAGGCAAATTTCCAAGAACGCCTGCCGGGAATCGTCTGGTAGGCAATCAATACCGCCACACCGACAGTCGCAAGTAATCCAAGCACCCGCAGTAATTGTGAATAGGCATCAAAGTAGTAAAAACCGAGCAGTGCCGCCACGATGATGGTGACTGACATCAGCAGCTTGACTGTATCCATATTGGATACTTCAACTTGTGTATTCGCGTTCATAGGTTATATTTGCCAGAAAAATGGCAGGCCAGGAGGGACTCGAACCCCCAACCTGCGGTTTTGGAGACCGCTGCTCTACCAATTGAGCCACTGGCCTAAAAACGCTAAAAGCGGGACCGGCCACAACCGGCCCCGCACAACGATCAATCGATTACTCGATAATCTTGGCGACCACGCCGGCCCCTACGGTCCGACCACCTTCACGA
>CBDVCD010000054.1:0-15664 GCA_965372385.1 uncultured Gammaproteobacteria bacterium
ACTTGTGCCTCCCTGCACGGCGCGCAACGACGCGGAATAGTTATTCTATTCCAAGGAGTTGCAACGAAGATGCCCCACATGGATGTGGGAAATGCCGGTTCCGTCTGGAACATGAACCGGCCATGTGCCGCCAAAAACGTGCAATCTACCTCGTAGTGTGGTTCACCCAGCGGATGAGTCGGTCTATCGAACAAAATACACATGAATTCAACTCGTTAAAAGTAGAATGGAACGGTCAACTGCAGAATCTAGGATAATATCAGAGATCGTAATAACCGCGCTCTTCGTGGAGCGCGATATCCAGGCCTTCGATCTCCTCTTCTCTGGTTACCCGCAGGCCTACCAGCATATCCACCAGCTTCAGGATCACATAGGTGACCAGGGCGGTGAATGCAATGGTGGCGACTACCCCGATAAACTGCACATAGAGCTGGCCGCCCATGCTCTCAATGCCGTCCGCAAATCCATAACCGGAAAAGACACCGAGAGTGGTGGCGGAGAAGATACCGACCATCAGGGTGCCCAGGATGCCACCGACCCCATGCACCGGAAAGACATCCAGGGAGTCGTCGATCTTCAGCACCTGCTTGAGATAGTTAGTCGCGGAGAAACAGAAGATACCCGCCAGCAGGCCAATCACCAGGGCGCCAGCCGGGCCCACGAATCCCGAGGCTGGTGTGATAGTACCCAAACCTGCCACCATGCCGGTGACCGCACCCAGGGCGCTGGGCTTGCCGAACTTGATCCATTCCCTGAACATCCAGGTCATGGCCCCGGTAGCAGCGGAGATATGGGTTACCAGCATGGCCATGGATGCATCCCCATTGGCTGCCAGGGCGCTGCCACCGTTGAAACCAAACCAGCCTACCCAGAGCATGCCCGCCCCAGCGATGGTCATGGTCATGTTATGCGGCATCATGGCGGCGGTGCCAAAACCTTCACGCGGTCCCATGACCATGGCAGCCACCAGGGCCGCCACACCCGCGGTGATGTGAACCACCGTACCACCGGCAAAATCATACAACCCCATTGCTCCCAGCCAACCACCACCCCAAACCCAGTGGGTCACCGGCACATAGACCAGCAACAGCCAGATTGCGCTGAATAGCAACATGGCTGAGAATTTCATGCGTTCTGCATAGCCACCCACGATCAGAGCCGGGGTGATGATGGCGAAGGTCATCTGAAACAGCATGAAGACAGATTCAGGAATATCGCCGGAAAGGCTCTCCTTACCAACTCCAGACATCATGACCTTACTAAAAGGCTATGTCTGCGTTAAGTGTTGAAACAATCTAACCTCTTGATTTTTCACGACCTACCTTTAGTTGTAATTGACGTTAAAATCAATAAGTTAGTGTCGATTGAAATAGAAACCAACACTTAACGCAGACATAGCCTACTAAAATCACCAATCCAGGCATTACCTTCTCCAAATGCCAGACTGTAGCCCACCACGAACCAGAGAATCGTGGAAATCCCGGCAATGGCAAAACACTGCATCAAAATAGAAAGCACATTTTTTGCCCGTACCAGTCCACCATAGAACATGGCCAGTCCCGGTAGTGTCATGAACAGCACCAATGCTGTGGAGGTCATGATCCAGCTTGTATTGGCGCTACTGAGAGCTGTCTCTTCCGCCATGGAGACTCCCGGCAGTAGAGCTAACAGGATTAATGGGTAGATCCCCATCCTAAAATGCATAAATGACATGAACAGCCCCTTTTGTTGTTTGGTTTCTAGGGTCTTTGACCCGATTCACGGTTTTTCAAACGCCCATATTGTAAGGAAAAACCATCAAAATAGTTAATCATAACTATTTCAACATGTTAACAACGCCTCCCAATACTTCCCTAACAAAATGTGGTTCAAGATTCGTGGCTAAAGGACGCTTTAAACAGCACCAAGGAATTAAAGTTCGATGAAAGACAGGCTTTCAATCACTGGACTATTTTGGTATATTAGCTATTAGTTATGTTTAAATGCCGGCCAGATAGAATAACATTCAGGTGGTACTGCCATGCAACCCGACAAACCCACAGACAGGATCTTCGATCAGGTCGGGCCTGATACTGTCACATCTCTTCTGGCAACAACCGATACAGAGGTTCATCTGAACCAAGACTCTGCATGCAAGGTGCTAAAGCACTACTTCGATGATCTGGAACTCTCCCTCACGCATGAGGATAAGAACCACAACATCGGTCAATCTGAAACTATTCTGACCGGTATATCCCAATTCATCCAGTCCGATAAGAATCAAATTCTTTCCGATGGCTACACGCGCCTGCTCAATCGTCTCACAGAGATATACACTCGTGGTCTTGCTCAGCATGCTAACCAGGCATTCGCAGCCACAGCGGCTAATTATGCGGGAGTAATAGAAACGGTCAGCCAGGCCCACCCCAGTTATGACTATAGTGAGGCCATAGGCCATCTGCTGCACTATATGAATCAACTCTACCGGGACAGAGAAAAAAGCTGGCGTAGGATCTTTGAACACCTGCTCTCCATGCCGGATTCCATTCAACTTGTCCAATCATTAAAAGAGCGACATCTGAAGGGGATCCAGCAGTGGGTTGAAGAGGGCGTGGACAATCTGTTCCAGCTGCGTGATGACCAGATTCAGCTGCATGCCGCGAAAATCACTCAGTTGACGGATGCGGAACAGACAGTCGAGGCTAAACATCTGGAACTGCAATCTGGTTACAACGCAAAAATCGTCCCGATCAGCAGAGCAATAGATATGGCTGCCCTGAAGTCCCTAATCCATGAAAGGGATCTCTTAATCGAAGAGCTGGAAAACAGACAAGACCTGGTAGATTTGCTGGATCAGAATATTCAGGAATTTGAAGACAAATTATTTGCACCATGGCGTGCTTACCTGATTCAGCTGGTACGAACCTAGCCTGTGCCTGTACCTGTGCAGGCATGAAAAAGGGGCGTCAGTGCGCCCCTAATTCAGCTTTGTATGGTAGCAAGGGGCAGATTCGAACTGCCGACCCCAGCATTATGAGTGCTGTGCTCTAACCAGCTGAGCTACCTTGCCAAACAACTCGTTGAAGGCCGGGGAATATACTGTTGGAATCTTCATCTGTCAATATCAGACATTGAATCGAAAATGGATCACATCCCCATCTTTAACGATATATTCCTTGCCTTCTGAACGAAGCTTACCTACCTCACGGGCACCCTGTTCGCCCTGGCATGCCACAAAGTCAGCATATCCGACCACCTCGGCACGAATGAAACCACGTTCAAAATCGGTATGGATGACACCCGCTGCCTGGGGGGCCGTAGCGCTGGCTGGGATGGTCCAGGCCCGGACCTCTTTCTCACCCGCGGTAAAATAGGTCTCGAGACCGAGTAATTTGTAACCCGCACGGACAACCCGGTTCAATCCAGGCTCGTCCAACCCCATATCGGCAAGAAACTCAGCCCGCTCCTCCTCTTCCAATTCCACAATCTCCGCCTCGATAGCGGCACAGACCGGCACTACCTCAGCCCCTTCCCCAGCAGCATATTCACGCAGGATGTCCAGCTGCGGGTTGTCCGCAAAACCATCATCGGAAACATTGGCGATATAGAGGGTGGGCTTGATAGTGAGCAGAAACAGATCCCGTAGCTCGAGCTTGTCATCATCAGAGAGTTCCATGGCGCGCACTGCCTTCCCCTCATTCAGATGTTCACGCACCCGCTCCAACAGCACCTTTCGAGCCAACACCTTTTTGTCCCCCGTTTTGGCCTGGCGGGCCGTTTTGTCAAGAGCCTTCTCCACCGATTCCAGATCGGCCAGCGCAAGCTCGGTGTTGATCACCTCGATATCACTGACTGGATCAATCCTACCCGCCACATGCACCACATCATCATTCTCAAAACAACGCACAACCTGGGCTATGGCGTCGGTTTCACGGATATTGGCCAGAAATTTGTTACCCAGCCCCTCCCCCTTGGAGGCACCAGCCACCAATCCGGCAATATCAACGAACTGCATGGTAGTGGGAATGATTGCTTTAGGCTTGACGATCTCAGCGATCACATCCAGACGCGGATCAAGCAGTGGGACGACCCCGACATTGGGGTCGATAGTGCAAAAAGGATAATTTTCCGCCGCTATAGTCGCCTTCGTCAGCGCATTGAACAGGGTAGACTTACCCACATTAGGGAGTCCGACGATGCCACATTTAAAACCCATGATATGATGCCCCGGAGAAAAATGTGGCAAGAATACCGGAAAGCAGGATACCGTTTCCAGTATGCAGCGCAATAAAAAACAGCAATCACCTAATATCTCAGATAAATTGGGTGATGTTAAACAGCTTACCGAAGTTCGCGATACGGAGTATCTCCTGTATCGCCTCGTTCCCGTTGGATAATATGACGCTGTCAGGCTTTTTCGAGCTGTGTTCCCGTAACTGAAGCAACATCCCCATGGCGGAACTATCCATGTGTTCGGCACCTGATAGATCCACAATAAATCTCTTTTCTCCTTTCGGATGCTGCTTATAGGCCTGGATGAAATCCTGGTGACTGGAAAAATCGAATCGTCCCGAAACCTTGATAGTTACCTGCTCCCCACTCGCATCAATGATACTGGTTATTGGCATAATGCCTCCGGATCGTCATGCATGAATCAGGCGGCGCGACTACCAGCGAACTTGAAAATTTGTTCGAACCGGGAGATCTCCAGAATCTGTTTAATGGATTTACTACATCCCGTCAGAGTGATATCTGCTCGGTGACCACCCGCCCGCTCCCGCAAAACCAGTAACATACCCAATGCTGCACTATCCATATAGCTGGTCTCGGACAAATCCAAGGTGAATCGAGTCGCGATTGGATCCACCTGATTATAGGCATCACGAAATGCCTTGTGCTCCGAAAAGTCAAATCTTCCACTGATCTTGATCCGCAGACCTCCATCTTGTTTCTGCTTACTCGTTGTAATTGCCATATATGTTCTCTTACTGTTGCCTAAACGACACCTTTGAGCCTTCAAAAAAGCTCTACCTCCCCTGCGTGCATAGATGACTGTTCTACGGGCTTGTGCTCCCGCTCCTGCCTTATCTGTTCGCTGATATCACTGCGTAATTGAACAAGACCCGAGATGAATTGTTGGGCATGACCATCCGTCATGGCGCCCAAATCATTCATACCCGTTTGCATACCACCCACTATCCCTTCCAACCGATCCAGATGATGTTCACTGTAACCAGCCAACTGCCGAACGATATCTTCAAACTGCAGTGATCTGACCGCATCTCCCACTAAGGAATTGATTTGACTCGACATTGATGAAATCTGGGACAGGTTATCCGCCATTGCCTCGTTCATCTTGCCAATATGCCCCATCATCTCTGCAACACGTGCCTTGGATTGGATGGCAAAGGTCATATCCTTCGACGCAATTTTTCCTATTGAGGCTCTTGCCTCCTGGATATTATCCCGGGAACCGATAATCACGGTTCTGATTTCATCACTGAAGCGGTTGGAGCGCTGGGAAAGTTTGCGCACCTCATCCGCCACAACCGCAAACCCACGCCCCGCCTCACCCGCCCTCGCTGCCTCGATGGCCGCATTCAGGGCCAGCAGATTGGTCTGGTCCGCTATGGTCTTCACATCCGACAGCAGTGCATCCGCTTTGTCCATCTGCGTAGATATATCCTCGATCTCCTCCACAATCTGGATGGTGCTATGACTGATGCTAATCACATGTTCCACGAAATAATGCAGCACCTGATCCGTCTCTTTCGCGAATTCCGAGAACGAGAATTTACCGCCGCCATCACCAGCAATTTCCCCAGAGACATTGGCAATCAGGCCTTGCACCATCTCCAATTGGTTCTGAGATTGTCCATTGATGCCGTGAAAGCTCTCCTGTAGCGTACCCACCGAGTCTTCGATGAGGGTTTGCATCTGCTGCAATTCCCCTTTTAGCGATTTCGTCAGCAGGTTCACACTTTGCTGTAACTCCTCTGCCAGTCCATGCATCTCCACAACGAGGTCCGTACTATCATCCGTCCGCAGATCCAGATCTGCCAACCGGGCAGCATAATTTCGGTAATGTGTGACAGCCCATAAGACTGAGGAGAGTAAAACGGCCATAACGCCAGGCCATCCGACACCAGCAAGGATAGCCATGCTTAGCACCAAGGCAGTGGATACATAGGGTATCCAGTTATTTTTAAAATAGTTGATATTCAACTGCCTGTTCCGCTTTTCATACTTAATTCAGGCCAATCCGGTTTCCTCCTTGTATCGGCGAAACGGTAAAATACCTTAGTCAATCAAACATGAAGAAGAACCGCTTATCTGAGACCAAGCTCTATGAGACGTTGTCCAATCCTGCCCAGGGAAATGACCTCATCCGCGTGGCCTCGTTTTACAACCTCACCCGGCATACCCCAGACAACACTGGATTTTTCGTCCTGAGCAATGGTTGGCGAGCCTGCCTGTTGCATCTCACCCATGCCCTCGGCACCGTCATCACCCATACCCGTCAGCATCAAACCAATCGCATTGGAGCCGGCATTCTGTGCTAATGAGCGGAACATCACGTCCACTGATGGCTTGTGACGATTGACAGGCACACGTCACCTCACTCCAGATATCAAAGGCTCTATCGCGGAACAATCGATAATGCCTGGTCTTCAAAAGGTGGCGGCCGACTCGAAACAGGTTGTTGATGGGGCCATGGGCGGAAAGAAATCGTTGAGCATGGCAAGGTGATTTAAATCTTCGCATTTGCCGTTCTCTTTGCCGAGTCGGCTGATGGGAAACCTCGGCCCGATTATTCTCCCATTTGCCCTGCTGATGCATCACACCTGGCATGATCTCTTTCTTTGCCGCGCCATAACTCCTCATTTTGTCCGTCACGATGACCCGTGGCGAGTAGCGCATGCCTTTTAATAGCTTACGCAAAGAAACGTTTGGCTGCACGCTTATCGCGATGCTTCTGTACAAGGATATCCAGCACATCACCATCCTGATCGACCGCACGCCAAAGATAATGACGTACGCCATTGATCGTAATAAATACCTCATCGAGGAACCATGTATCACCGAGATTTCCCTGTCGATGCCGTATTTTATTGGCGTATCCCTGACCGAATTTCAGGCACCATTGGCGAACAGCCTCATAGGAGACAACGATACCCCGAGCTGCAAGGATTGCTTCAACATCACGAAAGCTCAGAGCAAAGCGGAAGTACAACCACACAGTATGGCTGATGATCTCAGAGGGGTACCGATAACCTGAATAAAGATTTGGTGTCGTTTTCACCGGACGATTATACTGCTCTGCACTCCCTCGCTGAGGTCAACTTGACAGTACCCGGCAGACCCCGCCGCCGAGCGTACAGGGACGTATTCACGGCGTGTCGTGATCGCTTGTATGCGATTACTTACGGAACGATCAAATCACCTTGCATAAGGCATCAGATCAGGTTGTCAGGGAATTTCCGGGCGATGCGATGAAACTCATCCTGCAGCGACGCATAGGCATCGGTTACCACGGGATCAAATTGGGCGCCCCGCTGAGCGAGAATATATGACGTCGCTTCCGCATGGGTGCAGGGTTCTTTATAGACCCGCCGGGAGATCAATGCATCATAGACATCCGCCAGTGCCATGAGCCGTCCCGCAACCGGAATAGCCTCACCTTTCAGACCTGCCGGATACCCAGCGCCATCCCAACGCTCATGGTGATTGAGGGCGATATCCCTCGCCACCTTGAGAAAAGAGGTGCTACCCAACTCCTCTTCGGCACGTAACAGCGCCTCATAACCATAGACCGTATGTTTCTTCATCTCCTCCCACTCAGACTTATCCAGCTTGCCCGGTTTCAGGAGGATGCGGTCTGGCACTCCGACCTTACCAATGTCATGCAATGGCGCCGATTTGAAGAGCAGGTCTATGGTCTTGTCATCAAGTTGATCCCGAAACTCAGGGTGATCTTTCAGATGCTCCGAAAGCAGTTGTATATAGTGTTGGGTGCGACGTATATGGTCACCCGTCTCGCTGTCCCGGGTCTCAGCGAGAGAGGCCATACAGAAGATGGCAACATCCTGGGTTTTGGAAATCTCGAGCGTACGTTCACGGATAAGTTGCTCCAGGATCAAATTCTGATCCTCTAATACCCTGCGCGCCTGGGTCAGGGCCAGATGGGTCTTGACCCTGCTGAGCACAATCGGTGGACTGATAGGCTTGGTGATATAGTCGACCGCCCCCATGTCAAATCCACGTATCTGGTCATCCACCTCGCTCTTGACGGTGAGAAAAACAACCGGAATACCCGCCGTCCCTTCGTTGGCCTTTAGCCTGCGGCAGACCTCATAACCATCCATGTCAGACATCAATACATCCAATAGAATCAGATCTGGCGCCGGTGCGCTCATACTACGCTTCAGCGCCTGCTCACCATTCTTTGCCACGGTGACTCGATACTCATCCTGCAACAGATCCACCAACAAATCGAGATAAAAACCCTCATCATCCACCACCAGAATACAAGATTTTTTCTCATCCATGATTGTCACTCCTCATTAGCTTGTTTGCATACCACTCTTGCAGTGTCCGCAGTGTGGTCAAGGCATCGTCATAGTCATATTCCGCCACCTGACCTTGCAATTGACTCATCAGTTCCTGGATCTCTTTATCCGAGATATCCACAACAACCTGTAACGCCTTTAATAGCACCTTAGCCTCTGTATCGCCACCCTGCAGATAACCTGACAATTGATCGATAATCGACATGATCTTATCTGCTGAGGCACTATCCCCATATTCTCTTCGGGATGGAACCAGTTCATCGGTAGCCTCCCATTGCCCCTGTAAACCTTCCAACCCACGAAAGACCTTCATGGCTTCCGCGCAAAATTTCTGTTTCCGATCCTCTATCACCGTGGGACTCAACTCCCTGATGGCAACATCCAATGCTTGGGCCGCGTTTTGCAGATCCCGTGCCCCAACACTTCCCGAGACTCCTTGCAGAGTATGCGTGATGTGTTGTGCCTCAGTGACATCACCCTCGGCCAAGGCCTTGTCGATCCGTGCACAACAGTCGCGGTGATAGTGATTAAAATTTTTGAGCAATTTAGCTAACAACCGGCGGTTGCCACCAACATACCTGTTCACCCATTCCAGATCGATGCCTGGAAGATTACCGGCCACTGCCTGAGCATGCTCCATATCCCTGTCTGATACCGTTTCATCAAGCGTCTCACTGGGAAGCCAGGTTCGCAATACCTCCCATAGGCGCTCCGGATCGACCGGTTTTGAGAGATAGTCGTTCATCCCCGCCGCCAGACAGCGATCCTCGTCCTCCGCCATTGCATAGGCGGTCATGGCAATGATCGGCAAACCGGAAAAACACCCATCAGCCCGAATGGCACGGGTTGCCTGGTAGCCATCCATCCCCGGCATCTGAATATCCATCATGACCAGATCGAAATCACTCCCATGCAGCTGAGCGATCGCCTCGCCTCCCTCCTTAGCAATAAACACTCGCAGACCAAAATTCTCCAGCAGTTCCCGAGCCACCAATTGGTTGATGAGATTATCCTCCACCAACAGCACCTTGCCTTTTAGCCGGCGGGACAGAGCACCAGGTGTATCCTCACCAGGTAACTTTGTTTTGGGATCACTGACCGCCTCTGATGCATCTTGCGGCAGACCCAGCTTGAGTACGAAGCGGAAACTGCTGCCCTCTCCAGGCCTGCTCCGCACGCTCAGCTTACCCGCCATCAACTCAACAAGTTGTTTGCAGATACTCAGACCCAGCCCGGTGCCACCATGCTGACGACTGGTGGAACTGTCAGCCTGAACGAAGGCCTCGAACAGCTGGGGTATTCGCTCGGATTTTATACCGATGCCGGTATCGGTGACGGTGAAGGCGATTTCAGCATATTCATGCTGTATCTCCAGCAGGTCCACGGCAACAATCACCTGGCCCTGGTCCGTGAACTTGATGGCATTCTGCAGCAGATTGGTGAGAACCTGTCCCAGGCGAAGCGGATCGCCAATCAGCGCATTTGGGACGTTCCGATCCCGTTTGAAGTGAATATCAAGCCCCTTCTCCTTGGCTCGCAGACTGACCATTCCGGCAAGATTATCGAGTAATTTGTCGAGTTGAAATTCCGTCTCCTCGATCTCCAGTTTACCTGCCTCAATCTTCGAGAAATCGAGGATGTCTTTGATGA
Source organism: uncultured Gammaproteobacteria bacterium (assembly GCA_965372385.1). Taxonomy (GTDB): domain Bacteria; phylum Pseudomonadota; class Gammaproteobacteria; order Chromatiales; family Chromatiaceae; genus JASJBU01. The sequence goes on from CBDVCD010000054.1 coordinate 10,200, forward strand.
GGCCAAGCAGGTTGTAGGCTGCAACCTTAATCTTGTGGATATAGTCATATTGCTTGCTATTCAAATCGGTCTGCAGGGCTAGATGGGCAAGCCCGATGATGGCGTTCATCGGGGTGCGTATCTCATGGCTCATGTTGGCCAGAAAATCGCTTTTGAATCGGTTGGCCTCTTCCGCCTTCTCCCTGGCGGCAGCGGTCATTCGTTCCGCCTCCTTCCTGACCGTTATGTCTTCTTTAAGGCTCACATAGTGAGTGATCACCCCCCGAGCATCCCGCACCGGGGAGATCGACATGAACTCCCAATAGATCTCCCCGTTCTTTTTCCGGTTCTGAATCTCCCCCCGCCACTCTCCGCCTGAGGACACCGTGGTCCAGAGATCTCGATAGAGTGAGTTTGCGGTCAAACCAGACTGCAGTATCCGAGCATTCTGGCCAGTCACCTCACTGGCGGTAAAACCGGCCACTTCGGTGAATTTTTCATTGACATACTCGATATTGCCTTGGGTGTCGGTGATGATAACCATCGAGGGGCTGTGCTCAACCGCCAGGGAGAGCTTGCGCAATTCCGACTCCACCAGTTTTTGCGCGGAGATATCCCGCAAAGTACCCCGCCGCAGTACTGCATTGCCCGCGGCATCCCACTTGACTACCTTGCCCCGGGACTGGACAACGACATACTCCCCCTGCTTATTTCGCACGCGATATTCCATCACCAGGGGTTGCTCCGCCTGATCCCGGTCTGTGATATGCCGCTTGTTTTCCGCGTTGAATCGAGGACGATCCAGGGGCTGGATCAACGCCTGCCATGCCTCGTCGTTATCGGGTATTTCCGCTTCACTGTAGCCCAGATGATAGAAAAACCCGGCACTGAAGTAGCGTTTGTCCGTGCTTAGATCCCACTCCCAAACTGCCTCGGAGACGGCATCCATGGCCAGATGGTAACGCTCCTCACTGATGCGTAAGGCTTCTTTCTGCCGGCGCATCTGCAGCAGCCACAGCGCGCCGAGGAAGAGTACTACCAGCGACCCAAGCAACACCTCCCATACCAGGCGATAGTCAACTCCCAGGTCATAGCGGATTCTCAGCCATTTCTGACTGATGGCCATCTTCTCCTCTTCGGAGAGACTATCCAGCACCTGCTGCAGAATCGGGATCAGTTCAGGCCAGTCCTTGCGTACCCCCATGCTGAGTTCAAACCGATAGGTGCTGGGTGCGGCCACCTTTACATTTGCCAGCCCCTCCTTATGGATCAGATAACTGCCCACTACGAGACTGCCGGTATAGGCATCCACCTCACCCAGGGAGAGCCGCTTCAATCCATCCAGAGGATCAGCCACCAATACCAGCTCAAGGTCTGGATAATCTCTTACCATCATCTCGCGCACGGCATAGGCAGCCTCGACCGCCACCCGCTTACCAGCGAGATCCTCCAAGCCATTGAGAAACGGGGTACCCCTCCGACTATAAACCACAAAAGGAAAGCTCAGGTAGGGCTTGGTAAAGTTGAGATAGCTCAATCTCTCCGGTGTCTTGCTGACCGCCGGTAACAGGTCAAGCTTGCCACCTCTTACAAGGGCATGAACCTCGGCCCATGACAACCCCGGCAGCGGCGCCATCCTTACCTTCAACTGCTCCCTGAGGATGCTGATATATTCTGAGGTGACCCCCTGGTAACCATTTTCCTCGGTAATGAACTCTATGGGAGGCCAGGCAGGATCGACGCCCAGACGAATCTCCTTATGTTCATCCAACCAAGCAAGCTCCTGGGGTGTCAGTTGCAATTTAGCTATAGTTAGAGTGGCTATCGCCATTGAGGAGTGGATCAGGAGTGCCAGGCAGAGACCGATAACCAACCGACTTCCTATCAGCAATCTGTTATCCATTTCTGACATTCCACGAGGCCATTGTCTGACTGATCGGTTAGAATTACCGTGTTCCGGGTAAAGAATATTAACCTATTGCCGATGAAATTATCTTTTTCTCTTGCGCTGGGAGTCATGCTGCTAAGCAGCAGGTTGGTCTGGTCCACCAGCTTCCCCATGCCCCCGCAGGGCGTTGACCTGGTGGGGCGGACCTTCACCTACCAGACAATCTATGAGGACACCTTTTCAGACATTGCCCTAGTCTATGATATCGGCTTCAGGCAACTGAAGGCCGCCAACCCCGACGTGGATCCCTGGCTGCCGGGTGAAGGGACGGAAATCATCATCCCCCAGCACTACATACTCCCACCCGGTCCGCGTGAGGGGGTAATAATCAATCTGGCGGAGTTAAGGCTCTATTACTTCCCGAAAGACCGCAATGAGGTCGACACCTACCCCCTCGGCATAGGTCGCGAGGGATGGAGTACCCCGGTGGGTGAAACGCGGATCATAGGCAAGAAAAAGGACCCCAGCTGGACCGTTCCCGCCTCGATTCTCAAGGAACATAAAGAGGAGGGGAACCCGCTACCACCCATGATCCCACCAGGACCGGACAATCCGTTGGGAGCATACGCCCTCTATCTCGGCATGAGCGGTTATCTGCTACATGGCACCAACAGGCCCTTCGGTGTGGGCATGCGGGTCAGCCACGGCTGTATTCGCCTCTATCCGGAAAACATCTCCCAGTTATTCGAGCAGGTACCCGTCGGCACCCCGGTACGCATCATCAATCAGCCCTTCAAGGCAGGTTGGTTCAATGGGGAACTCTATGTGGAGGCTCACCATCCCTTGAGTGAACAGATCAAGGAGAATGGACAAAACCAAACCGGGTTGATCAGTGTCGTGCTGGAGCAACTGGGCGATGATGAAAGAACACCTGAATGGTCCCAGCTGCAGGAATTTGGCGAGCAGTCGATTGGCATCCCCATGCCTCTCTATCTGTGGGATGCGGATATTGCTGTAGTGAACGGGACAGAAAAAAACCCCGGTAGTCTGGACTAACCGGGGTTTTCCAGCACCCGGACGGGGCTGGGCTGACTATCGTTCGACAGTCCGCTTATTTAGCCATCGCCTTTTCGGCCATGCGTTCACATTTCTCGCTGCATTCATCAGCGGCAGCCTGAGCTGCACTGGCGGCGCTCATGGCGCTGTCCGCGGTGCCCTGAGCGGATGCGGCATCCAGCTGAGCCTGTTTAGCTGCCCTCGCTGCGGCATCGGCGGTTTCCTGTGCCTTGGCGATATCGGTTTCCATCTTGGTCAGTTGATCGGTTGAAGCACAACCGGCCAGCAGGCCCAGAGCTAAACCCATAGCAGCAACTTTCATCATGGTAGTTTTCATCATTTTTATCTCTCTTCCTGGTTAACTTATATATGGATGCATTAGCTTCCGGCTAGGAAGCTTGAGCCAAACGAACAATTACTTCAAGAATCAGTTTCCAATTTTTCGCGGTAGATTGCAATTTTCAGATAAAAAAACGCAAAATTTAACGAATTTCCGCGCTCCCAAGGCCCCGCGGATCACTTGCGGCCTCAACATCGCCTGTACGCCGGTTCCAATAGACTGCCTGCATGTTTCCATAGGAGCGTTCCAGTGGCTGCGGTGTATGCCCCATTTTTACCAACCTATCTCTGACCACAGTGCTGAATGCCTCCAGCTCGAACTGGACCTTGTCCGGCAGATATTGATGATGAAAACGAGGCTGTTTGACCCATGAATCCGGTCCCCTGCCTTCCGCCAGTTCCAGAATACCGAGTAGCACCATGGTAATAATACGGCTGCCACCCGGTGTGCCGAGAATCGCCACCCCATCCGCTGATTCCACAAAGGTGGGCGTCATGCTTGAGAGCATGCGCTTGCCTGGTTCGATGGCATTGGCTTCACCCCCTATCAGACCATAGACATTGGGCACGCCAGGTCTGGCGGAGAAGTCGTCCATCTCGTCATTCAGCAGCACCCCGGTTCCCGCTGGCACGAAGCAGGCACCAAACGGGTAGTTGATGCTGAGGGTCGCAGCCACCCGATTGCCCTCCCGATCAAGAATGGAGAAGTGAGTGGTATCCCGGCCTTTCTCACCCCCCGCGGTATTTCCCACACTGGGTGTTGCGCGGTCCAGCTGCATATCCCTGGCCAAGCCGGCCGCATACCAGGGATGGGTCAGCTTGTGTAACGGAATATCCACAAAATCCGGGTCACCAAGATGGTCGGCCCGGTCACGATAGGCCCGCCGCATCGCCTCGATGATCAGATGGATCCGTGCGGACTCTTCCATCTCAGTGAGATCGAATCCCGCCAGGATATTGAGCATGTTTACCAGCACGACGCCTCCCGAAGAGGGAGGGGCGGCGCTGGTTATCCGCAAGCCGCGATATTCCCCCCTGAGCGGTTCTCGCTCCACCACCCGATACTCAGCCAGGTCCTCAAGGCTCCAGATGCCGCCTGCTTCACGCACTCCCTTCACCAATTGTTTTGCCACCCTGCCCCGGTAAAAACCATCCCGCCCATGGTTCGCCAGGGCCTCCAGGGTGGTTGCCAGATCAGGCTGACGTATGCTCGTTCCCAGCTCAGGGACCGCTCCCTGTTGGAGAAAAATCGCCTGCGCGTCCGCGGACCGCTGCAGCTGCTCCTGGCGCCAGCCGGCCATGCGCTGATAGAGGGCATCCACTGCGAAACCCTGCCGGGCCAGCTGGATTGCCGGAGCCAGGGCCTGTTTGAGTGGCAGTCGGCCATAGCGTTTCGAGATATGCACCAAGGCAGCCGGCTCACCGGGAATGCCCGCCGCCAGGGGGCCGTTGATAGAGAGACCGGGCACCACCGCTCCGGCAGCGTCCAGATAGAGGTCTCGATGGGCGGCCAGCGGGGCTCGCTCCCGTCCATCGACCATGGTCTCAAAACCGTCACTGGCACGATGCAGCAGCCAAAACCCACCACCGCCGATACCTGAACTGTAGGGCTCGACTACCGCCAGCACCGCGCTCATTGCGACAGCGGCATCGAAGGCGTTGCCACCCGCCTCAAGGATCTTGTGCCCCACTTGTGTGGCTAGCGGATGCGCGGATGCGATCGCTGCCTGATTGGGCCTTTCTCCGCTAGCGGCCGCCAGCGAAAAAAACAGCAGGAGAATAAAAAGGCCCCATGCAGGGGCCTTGTTGAGATGCCACAGGCGCATAGACTATTCCGCTTCGCCGGTAATCTTCAGATATTTTGCGTAGAGCGATTCATAGTTCTCCTCGTGCTCAGGATCCTTGGGGATACAATCCACCGGGCAGACCTCGACACATTGGGAGGTCTCGTAGTGGCCAACACACTCAGTGCAGAGATCGGGGTCGATCTCATAGATCTCATCACCCTGAAAGATCGCACCGTTGGGGCACTCGGGCTCGCAAACATCACAGTTAATACACTCATCGGTGATTATCAATGCCATTTTTTTCTCCTGAACATTTAATTTGTTGCGAATTCTAGTGTCTGACGGGATCAATTACGACCTTGCAGGCGCATGGATAAATTTAACGCGCTATTAATATACCCATCACGGATAGGTTT
>CBDVCD010000055.1:0-15613 GCA_965372385.1 uncultured Gammaproteobacteria bacterium
GTGCAGGTCAAGGCACAATGACGCGGAATAGTTATTCTATTCCAAGGAGTTGTAAAGCTTACCGCTCCATGCTCACGCCCCTCACCTACGTCCATGTAGGCGACGCAGACATGCGCCGCCACAAGCGTGCAATCTACCCCATAGCGTGATTCACTCAGTGGGTGATGGTGTCTATCGAAAAAACAAACACAATTTCAACTTATTAACAGTAGAATGGAGCGGTCAACTGAGGAATCTAGGTTCAATAGTGCGGCGGTGGGGGTTCTGCCGCATCTGCGTCCAATGGGGATGCGGAAACCGCCTTCAGGCGCTGTCGGAGTTCCTCTATCTCCCGCTGCAGCCCATCGATGATCTGCTGCTGATGCTGTAATGACTGGTTGAGTTGATGAATGCTCTCCTCCTGGAAGGCCAGACGGGTCTCCAACTCGATGATACGCCCATCCATCATCCTAGAAACCGCGGTTGGACGGGTTGAAGGGTGCGTCCATGGGGGTGCAGAGCAAGGGTCGCTCCAGCACATCCTGTGCCCGCGACACTTGTGCGTCCATGCACATCGCGCAACGACGCGGACTAAATCGCCTGGAGCGATTTGAACAGCCAGAGCTGGCCCGTAGGGTGGAGGGCAGGATGCCCGGAATAATAGTCATTCTATGCCAAGAAGTTGCAACGCTGCCATGCGCCGCCGTGGGCGTACCATTCGGCCCGTAGCGTGAGTCACCCAATGGGTGAAAAAACAGCTCGAAGCTATCCATCATTTTTTTCAATACGTTACTGGCAGAATGGAGCGGTCAACTGTGGTTTCTAGGATTATGCACCTGGATAACGGTCATCCAGATTGGCCGGGCAAAGCACATTGCGCATGATGCCAATCAGATCCAATAGCTGGTGATTGCGGATGCGATAATAGATGCGGTTGGCCTCTTTGCGGGAGACCACGATATTCTTGTTACGCAGCTGTTCCAGATGCTGGGAGATATTGCTTTGCGAGGTCCCCGTGCGCTCTACGATCTCTCCGACAGAGAGTTCACTCTCCCCCAGGGAACAGAGGATTTTCCAGCGTAGCGGGTGAGCCATCGCCTTCAGGGCGTTGGCGGTCAGCGCGGTATCTTCATTTTCTGTCATTTCTGGATCAATCGGATCATTCATTACTTCACTCCTGAGGAAACTGCGGAAACAGACTCCAGTTCTCGGGTATATCCGGTCATATCTTTGGCGATGCAGATAATATGTCTGATATTCCCCTCGCCGTCTTTGACAGCGGTACGGGAAAAAAGAATGGGCACACGCCTGCCATCTTTGGCGATGAAACGCGCCTCGATACGGTTCAGCGCACCCGTTCTGATCAGGGCCTCCAGCCAGGTACCAAAAAAGGCGCCGGCCTGTTCCTCCTCCGCCTCTTCAAAAACGTCACCAATTGACATGCCTAGGAGATCTTTTTCATTATAATCCAGCATCTTACAGGCGGCTGGATTGGCAGATCCGATACGCCCTTCCGGATTCAATACCAACAGTGCCTCACCCATGTGGGTAATGATGTTCTCCAGATGTTGTTTTGCTTCAGTCAGCTCAGCGGTACGCTCGGCGACCTTTTGCTCCAACACCCGATTCATCTCCCGCTCTTTCTCGATGAGACGGAAATAGGTGCTGATCTTGTTCAGCAACTGATTGTCATCGATAGGCTTGAGCAGATAGTCGACGCCACCCACATCGTAACCCTTCTTCTGAAATTCTTCGGTCTTAAAGGCCGCGGTCAGAAAAATGATGGGGATGTGCTTGGTTTTCTTACGGATCTTAAGCATGGAGGCGGTCTGAAAACCGTCCATCTCCGGCATCTGTACATCCAGAATGATGAGATCGATGCCAGGCTCCTTCACCGCGATGTCAAGCGCCTGCTGCCCGGATGTAGCCTCCAGGATCCGCGGATCCATATAGCGTTCGATCAGGGTACGCAAGGTGAACAGGTTGTGCTCGTTATCATCAACGATAAGTAGCGAAAACCCGGTATAACCTTTCATCTGCAAGCGATTGTCTTAGTCAGGGAGATACTTCTTTATCAGCTGTTTCAGTTCGTCGGCATCGATAGGTTTGGGCAGAAAATCGTCCGCTCCCGCCTCGATACACAGATCGCGGTCTTCCGCACTGGTATTCGCGGATAGAGCAATAATCGCCAGTTTGTGGAAACGCCGCTCAGCTCGAATATCCCTAATCGTATCATAGCCATCCTTCTCCGGCATCATGATGTCCATCAGGACGAGGAAAAATTCCGCATCCTCTTCCAGCGTCTCCATTGCCTCTTTACCATCTCCAGCCGCCGCAACCTCTAGCCCCCAACCCTCCAATAGCGGGGTCAGCGCCAGCAGATTCCGCAGATCATCGTCCACCAGCAACACCCGCTCACCGTTGAATTCAGTCGTGTGATCAGCATCCTCGGACTCAACCACATCTTCGGCACCCATTATCAGCTGGGCGGGAGTCTCCACCTGGAATTGGCTCTGCAACATGACCTGATCTGTCTCCAATGGCAGACAGAGCGTGAACGTGGCACCTGCACCCTCCTCACTTTGCATCTCGATATAACCTCCCAGCAGGCCAGCCAAATCCCGGCTGATACTGAGCCCCAGCCCGGTGCCTCCATATAAGCGACTGGTCGAACCATCGGCCTGTTTGAAGGCATCGAAAATAAGCTCATGCTTGTCTGCCGGGACGCCTATTCCACTGTCAATCACCGCTATACAGAGGGGGCAGGAGCGAGTGTCATGCTGTCGATAGGCACGCATAACAACCCCACCCTCATGGGTGAACTTCAACGCATTAGAGAGAAAATTCTTCAGTATCTGCCGTACCTTAGGTAGATCGGAGAGGAAGTTCCCAGGCACATCGTCAGCATATTCCGCGGTGAGGCTCAGCCCTTTGGCAACGAATTGGGGTTTGATCAGTTCGATCAGCTCCTCAATCAGTTGATGTACCTCAATCTGCTCCAGGCTGAAGCTGGCTTGGCCCGCCTCTATTCTGGACAGGTCTAGAATGTTATCGATCAATTCTTTGAGATCACTGCCCGCCTCGTGAATCACCCGCAACTGTTTTTTCTGCTCCTCCGTTAGTGAGGTTCCCCCTTCTCTCAACATTTTTGACAATAGGAGTATGGAATTTAATGGCGTGCGCAGTTCATGACTGACATTGGCGAGAAATTCCGATTTGTAGCGGTTCGACTCCTCCAGCTGTTTTGCGTAGCGCCGTTGCTCTCTGGTATGCCGCGCATGGGTTTCAGCAAGGGTTGTCAATTCCCGACCAAGATCCCGAATCTCAGGTGGACCGCGCCAATCGAAGCGAACCGACTCATTCTGACGTAACACCCGACCGATCTGCTCCGTCAGCGCTTGACCAAAGCGCGAAATACTGGTGGCGAATAGTCGTGCTGACAGGAGGACAATCCCCAGCGCAACCAGGGCAATGGTTAAAACCCTGATGATCAGGTTGTTACGAAATTGGGATACCGGCGACGGATCGACCGAACGCCCCAGCCATAAGGGCCCTGAGTCTTCCGTCATGAACAGCGGTACCCAGATCACCTGTCCAGCCTGTCCTTCCCAGAGGGCCAGTTTGCTGGCCGCAAAGATCTGTTCTAGTCCTTCGAAATCATCAAAGGCCCCCGGCCGGTCCTCTCCGGTCAAACGCTCCTGCAGATAGGCCCCATCATCCGTGACCCACAGGGTATTTCTATAGGCGCTGGCCATGCCACCCACATCGATATTTACCAGCACCGCACCGATTGCTTCCATGCCACCGCCTTCACCTGGCCCAGCGATGATGCTGAACAGGCGCAGCGTCATGAAACGTCGTGGATCGGACAGGGCGGCCCCCGGATTGAGGCTGATCTTACTCACGGAGACCCCACCAAAATCCTGTTGCATGCCCTGTTGAAAAAAACCCATGGAGGGTATGTCCGGGTTGTGAATCGTGGGTTCCCATTGCTGGGTGCTGGGATTCAACTCCAACCAGAAGCGCGGCTTGGCTTGATCATCAAGGAATAGAATCTGGATGATATCGAGATGGCCCTGCAGAATCTGATTGACCCAGCGGGTATAGCGAACCCTGGCCTGATCGATGGATTCCTTGTTCTGGCTGACCTCCTCTCCAAGGATCAGACTGGGCTCCGGCAATTTTGCCAGCAGCCGCACCACTTCATGACGGCTGGCGAGATGCTCATCAAGGTCGCGAAAATCGGCACGTAGATTCTGCAGGTGGGCTGTATGATAGAAGAGCTCCAAACGATCCAGCACAAAGGGCAGGCTGGTCAACACCATTGCGGTCAATGGCGTAAAGCCAAACAAAAACAGAAACAGCAAGATCTGGGTTCGAAGCTTCACCTGGTAATGCTTTATTGCCCCTTCACCTTACCTGTCTGAGCAAATCCAATACCTGGACGGCATGCCCCTTGGGTTTTACGTCATACATTGCCTGACGCACAACGCCCTCTTTATCGATTACAAAAGTGGAACGCACAATACCCATGCGCTTCTCGCCATTTTTTTCCTTCTCCTGCCAAACACCATAGGACTTGCAGGCCTCACCCTCGGTATCAGCCAAAAGTTGTACCATCAGACCATGTTTGTCACGAAACGAGGCATGACTGACACAATTATCCCTACTGATACCAAAAACAAGGGTGTCAAGCTGTTGGAAATCATCCATCAGATCCGATAATTCCACAGCCTCTATGGTACATCCAGTGGTATCGTCTTTGGGATAGAAATAGAGCACAAGATAGTTTTTCCCGAGAAAATCCCTGGAATTAACCATCTTCATATCTGAATCCGGAAGTGAAAATTCCGGTGCATTCTCGCCTGGTTTCAGCATACCCATCCCTCACTCTGGTTAGAATTCAGTTGAACATGAAAGATAGTTGAGCCACAGGAACCAGGTCAATAGGGAAATACCGCACTCATTTGAATTAATTGATTTGTACCTGACAGCATATTTTTTCAACCTAGAACCTGCAGTTGGACGGGGTAGAGTGTGCGTTTTTGGTGTCGCAGGTCGAGGCGTAACGACGCGGAATAGTTATTCTATTCCAAGGAGTTGCAACGAAGACATGTGCCGCCAAAAAAGTGCAATCTACCTCGTAGTGTGGTTCACCCAGCGGGTGAGTCGGTCTATCGAACAAAATAAACGTGAATTCAAGTCGTTAAAAGGAGAATGGAGCGGTCAACTGCAGATTCTAGGTTCAAGCATACTCAGCCGATTGACCAAGCATCCCGGTAGGCAAAAATTCGTATTCAGTGCATAATTACAGAATAAACCCATCTCACATGATGACGCGGAATGGGGCGCACAAGCTGAATTTTTAAACCATTCCACAGATCAACCCGGTTTACATCTTATGTACGATGATTTTTATAACCTGAAAATCAGGCCTTTCCAGTTAACTCCAGACCATCATTTTTTCTTCGGCAGTAAAGGCCATAACCGGGCCATGGCCTATCTGCGCTACGGACTGGAGCAGGGGGAAGGGTTTATTGTGATCACGGGCGGCATAGGCACGGGCAAAACCACCCTGGTGCGTAACCTGTTTGAGGAACTTGCCGACATGAACGTGATGGCCGCTCAACTGGTCACCACCCAGGTCGATCCGGATGACATGTTACGCATGGTCAGCGCATCGTTCGGCCTTGCCCATGAAGGGTTGAACAAGGCGACCCTGCTGCACAATCTGGAGGCCGTCGCCCGAGCCCGTCATGCTGAGGGTAAACAGATCCTCCTGGTGGTGGATGAAGCGCAAAACCTGCCAGCCCGCTCAGTTGAAGAACTCCGCATGCTGTCGGATTTCCAGGTCAACAATAAAGCCCTGGTGCAGATCTTCCTGCTCGGTCAGGCGGAGTTCAAACGCACGCTGCAGAGCCCCGGTATGGAGCAATTCCGCCAGCGGATCATCGCCTCTTACCATCTTGACCCCCTCAGTGCCAAGGAGACGGAAAAATATATCAAACACCGTCTACAACTGGCAGGATGGGACAATGATCCTGAATTTGCCGTGGGAGTCTTTAAGTTAATCTACGAATTCACCAGGGGCGTACCCCGCCGTATCAACGCCATGTGTGATCGCATGCTGCTCTTCGGCTGTCTGGAAGAGCTTCACACCATAGATAAAGATGTGGTCATGTCGGTGACGGAGGAGCTTGAACAGGAGGTCAGTTATCAACCGCAGAAGCCCGATCCGCAACCACAGCTGGCCACGGTAGCAAACATCCACCCCTCTTCAGGTGGAGCTTCTCAGGTCGCGCCTCAGCTTGTAGCCGACGCTGACGACCTGATCTACCGGATTCAGGAACTGGAGAAGCAGATCAGTTCTCTCAAGCATACCATGCGCAAAGAACAGCTGCTCCTGCGCAAGGCCATTCTGTTGCATATTGCCCCGGTCAAGCAAAAGGATATCGACTGAGTAGCGCTTACTTGTAGGGTAAGCTCAATCGAGCGTGGGGCCTATCAGCACCTCGACGGGCTCGAATCCCCGGGCCTCCAGGGCCTCGGACAGCTCCTCCCAGCCACAATCCACATTACTCTCTTCCGCCTGGGCAATGATACCCGTGGCAAAGCGATAAGCCTCATTCTTATCCAGGTCCTCCGGAATCCTTACGACCCGAATCTGTTTGAAATCAATACAGGGCAATACCATCAGTGACCGACTCATTTTCCCTACCCTAAGTTTAAACGACCGTGCCAAGCTACATGCCTGCCACTGCCATATCAATCAGATAATCCGGGGCACATGCTCCCCATCACGTTTTGTCGCTCTCTTACCAACGCGGAAGATCGCTACTTCCCATCAGGTACTCATCAACAGCCTTGGCACATTGCCGGCCTTCGCGGATCGCCCAGACCACCAGGGACTGGCCTCGCCGCATGTCACCCGCCGCGAACACACCATCAATGGAGGTATTATAGGCATCTAGACCATCCGTTGTACCTTTCACATTACCCCGGCCATCCAGCTCGATGCCCAGTTCCTCAAGCATGCCGGCATGCACCGGATGAACGAAGCCCATGGCCAGGGTTGCCAGCTCGGCCTTCAAATCGAACTCAGAACCCACAACCTCAGACATCTGCCAGTTGCCCTTGTCATCCTTGTCCCACGCCACCTTGACACAACGGATACTCGCCAGGTTGCCATTGCCGTCACTCATGAACTCCTTGGTGGCCACGGACCACATCCGTTCACAGCCCTCCTCCTGAGAGGTTGAGGTACGCATCTTGTTCGGCCAGTGTGGCCAGGTGGCGCCCTTGTCCTCCTTCTTCGGTGGCCGGGGCAGGATCTCCAACTGAGTTACCGAGAGTGCACCCTGGCGATTCGAGGTACCGATACAGTCCGAGCCAGTATCACCACCACCGATCACCACCACATGTTTGCCTTCAGCTGGGATGAAGTTTTCAACCTGGTCACCCTGTACCCGATGGCTGTTGCCGCGCAGGAAGTCCATGGCGAAATGGACCCCATTGAATTCTCGGCCAGGAATTGGCAGATCCCTGGGTTTTTCAGATCCACCGGTTAACACCACCGCATCGAATTCGTCGATCAACTGCTTGGCGGGGAAGTCGACACCTACATGGACATTGGTCTTGAACTCAACCCCTTCCGTGCGCATCTGTGCCATGCGTCGATCGATGATCATTTTATTCAGCTTGAAATCCGGTATGCCATAGCGCAGCAGACCGCCGATGCGATTCTGTTTTTCAAACAGAACCACGCTGTGACCGGCCCGGGCCAGCTGCTGAGAGCAGGCCATACCTGCGGGCCCGGAACCGACCACCGCGACCCGCTTACCGCTCTTATGCTCAGCCAGCTGAGGTTTCACCCAACCTTCCGTCCAGGCCTTTTCAATGATGCTGTATTCAATGGTCTTGATCGTCACCGGTACATCATCCAGATTCAGGGTACAGGCGGCTTCACAGGGCGCCGGGCAGATCCGCCCGGTAAACTCAGGGAAGTTATTGGTGCTGTGCAGCACATCGATGGCAGCGCGCCATTCGCCCCGGTAGACCAGATCGTTCCAGTCGGGAATGATGTTGTTCACCGGACAACCGCTGTGACAGAAGGGAATGCCGCAATCCATGCAGCGGGCACCCTGCTGACTGACATTCTCATCGCTCATGGCGATGGCGAATTCATGGTAGTGTGTAATGCGATCCGAAATCGGCGCGTAGGTCCGGTCCTGTCGCGAAATCTCTTTAAAACCCGTGGGCTTACCCATGATTAGCGCCCCCTACTACTGGCTGGTGTATCGGCCATTTTCTGCGCCTGCATTTCCTGCAATGCGCGCCGGTACTCAACCGGCATCACTTTCACGAACCTGCGAAGGTAACTCCCCCAGTTATCGAGAATCCGCTTGGCCACCGCTGAATTGGTGTAGTGCAGATGATTCTCGATCACCTGCTTGAGACGGATCGCATCGAAACGAGTCATATCATGGCTCACGTCGACCCGACCATGACTCTCCAGATCACCTCCCTGATGGTCGATCTCCTCCAGAGCTTCATCTTCGGCTGCAATCGGCTCCAACTCGACCTGAGCCAGATTGCAACGGTCTTCGAAATTGCCCTCCTCGTCGAGGACATAGGCAACACCGCCCGACATGCCTGCCGCGAAGTTGCGTCCGGTGCTCCCAAGACAGACCACCACACCGCCCGTCATATATTCACAGCCATGATCACCTACCCCTTCGATAACCGCTGTGGCACCCGAGTTGCGCACGCAGAAGCGCTCGCCAGCCACACCACGGAAGTAGCACTCCCCGCTGATGGCGCCATAGAGTACGGTATTACCGACGATGATGTTCTCCTCCGCCTGACCAATCTTGGAGTGGGCCGGTGGAAAGATCACCAAGCGGCCACCCGAGAGGCCTTTGCCTACATAGTCATTGCCCTCTCCCGCCAGTTCGATGGTGACACCCTTGGTTACCCAGGCCCCGAAGGACTGACCGGCAGTGCCTCTCGCCTTGATGTAAACCGTATCGTCCGGCAAACCAGCATACCCATAGCGTTCGGTCAAGCGTCCTGACAACATGGTACCGAAGGTACGGTTGTAGTTGTGGATATCGATCTCGATCTTCACCGCCTCACCTTTCTCCAAAGCCGGCGCGGCCTGTTTGATTAACTCATTGTCAAGGGCCTTATCCAGTCCGTGATCCTGCCCGGTGGCGTTGTAAATACCCACGCCCTCAGGCGCGTCAGGTTTTGCCAGCAGGCGACTGTAATCGAGCCCCTCGGCCTTCCAGTGATTGATGCTCTCGCGCATATCGAGGCGGTCACTCTGTCCGATCATCTCATTGAAGGTGCGGAATCCAAGCTTGGCCATCAGCCTGCGCGCCTCTTCCGCCACGAAGAAGAAGTAGTTGACCACATACTCAGGCTTGCCGGTAAAGCGCTTGCGCAACTCTGGATCCTGGGTTGCGATCCCCACCGGGCAGGTGTTCAGGTGACACTTGCGCATCATCAGACAGCCCTGGGCAATCAGCGGGGCCGTGGCGAAGCCGATCTCGTCGGCCCCCAGCAGGGCGGCAATCACCACGTCCCGCCCGGTGCGCATGCCGCCATCCGCCTGTACCGCGATACGGTCACGCAGCTGGTTCAGCACCAGGGTCTGATGAGTTTCCGCCAGGCCGATCTCCCAGGGTGAACCCGCATGCTTGATGGAGGTCAGAGGCGATGCACCGGTGCCACCGTCATAACCGGCAATGGTCACATGGTCGGCATGGGCCTTGGAGACCCCGGCCGCGACGGTGCCCACACCCACCTCTGAGACCAGCTTGACCGATATACGGGACTTCGGCTGCACATTCTTCAGGTCATGGATCAACTGCGCCAGGTCTTCGATCGAGTAGATATCGTGATGTGGCGGCGGTGAGATCAGCCCCACACCAGGGGTCGAGTGGCGCACTCTAGCGATCTGCTGATTGACCTTATGGCCGGGCAACTGACCACCCTCACCTGGCTTGGCGCCCTGGGCCATCTTGATCTGGATGTCGTCGGAGTTGACCAGGTACTCGGCAGTCACGCCAAAACGGCCCGAGGCCACTTGCTTGATGGCAGAACGTTCCGGGTTACGGGAACCGTCCGGCAGCGGGTTGAAACGCTCAGGCTCTTCGCCGCCCTCACCGGTATTGGATTTGCCGCCGATCTGGTTCATCGCCCTTGCGAGGTTCGAGTGGGCCTCATAGGAGATCGAGCCGAAGGACATGGCGCCGGTGGCGAAGCGCTTGACGATCTCGCTGGCAGGCTCCACCTCACCCAATGGCACAGGCTCGTTCGCCCACTTGAATTCAAACAGGCCTCGCAAGGTTAACAGGATCTCGTTCTGCTCGTTGATCGCCTTGGCAAACTCTGCATAGGTGTTCCAGTCGTTACTGCGCACCGCATGCTGAATCTTGGCGATGGTATCCGGGGTCCAGTTGTGGTCCTCACCACGCAGCCGGTAGGCATAGTCACCCCCAACATCCAGATGCTTGCGGTAGATCTGCTGCTTGCCAAAGCCCTTGTCGTGCCACTTCAGGGCCTCGGCGGCAATCTCCATCAGACCCGCCCCCTCGATGGTGGTAGTGGTGCCGGTAAAGTAGGCATCAATGAAATCGCTGGAGAGCCCCACCGCATCGAAGATCTGCGCACCGCAGTAGGACTGATAGGTGGAGATGCCCATCTTGGACATGACCTTCTTCAGCCCCTTGCCGATGGCCTTGATGTAGCGTTTCTGGGCCTCTTCGAACTCCAGCCGCTCGGGGAAATGGGGCAATTGGGACTGGATGGTGTCGAAGGCCAGATAGGGATTGACCGCTTCCGCACCATAGCCGGCCAGGGTGGCATAGTGATGCACCTCCAGGGCCGAACCGGTCTCTACCACCAGCCCCGATTCGGTACGCAACCCCTTGCGAATCAGATGATGATGCACCGCCGAGGTCGCCAGGAGTGCCGGGATACCGATGTTGTCCGCATCCACCTTACGGTCGGATAGAATCAGGATATTGTAGCCCTCTCGAACCTTCTTTTCCGCCAGTTCACACACCGCCTTCAGGGCCACCCGCAGACCCTCCGTGCCTTTCACGACTGGGTAGGTAGTGTCCAGGGTCTGGGTACGAAAGGCCCCTGCAGTGTTGTCTTCAACATGCCGAATGCGCTCAAGATCCTCATTGGTCAACACTGGTTGGGACACTTCCAGACGCATGTGTTTGCCTGCATCCGAAAGGTTGAGCAGGTTGGGTCTGGGTCCGATCAGACTGACCAGGGACATGACCAACTCCTCCCGGATTGGATCGATCGGCGGATTGGTCACCTGGGCAAAATTCTGCTTGAAATAGGTCGAGAGGTGTTTTGCTCTGAGAGAAAGTACCGATGGCGGGTTATCCGCCCCCATTGAACCTGTCCCCTCCTGACCGGTCATCACCATTGGGGTCAGGAGAAATTTGATATCCTCCTGGCTGTAGCCGAAGGCTTGCTGGTTATCCAGCAGGGTATCCTCATCAGGCGCCATCGGTGCTACGTCCGATGGCAGTTCATCCAGATGGATCTGGGTCTTGTCAAGCCAATCCCGATAGGGTTGGGCACTGGCCAACTCTTCTTTCAATTCCACGTCGTCAATGATACGGCCCTGCTCCATATCGATAAGGAACATCTTGCCAGGCTGCAGGCGCCATTTCTTGATGATCTTCTCTTCGGGTATTTCGAGCACACCCATCTCCGAGGCCATCACCACCAGGTCATCATCGGTGATGAGATATCGTGCGGGACGTAGGCCATTTCTATCCAGGGTCGCACCGATCTGCCGGCCATCGGTGAACGCCACTGCCGCCGGGCCATCCCAGGGCTCCATCAGTGCAGCATGGTATTCGTAGAATGCTCGGCGTTTTTTATCCATCAGCTTGTTGCCACCCCAGGCTTCGGGGATGAGCATCATCATCGCATGGGCCATGCTGTAACCACCCGCGACCAGCAATTCCAGCGCATTGTCGAAACAGGCGGAATCAGACTGTCCTTCCGGGATCAGCGGCCAGATCTTATCCAGATCCTCGCCCAGAATCTCCGAGGCCATGGAATGCTTACGCGCCGCCATCCAGTTTACATTGCCACGCAAGGTATTGATCTCGCCATTGTGCGCGATCATGCGGAAGGGGTGGGCCAGATCCCAGGTCGGAAAGGTGTTGGTGGAGAAACGCTGATGCACCAAGGCCAGGGCAGACTCCATCCGCTCATCCTGCAGATCCCGGTAGAACTCACCCACCTGAGCGGCTAGCAGCATACCTTTGTAGATGATGGTACGAGAGGAAAAAGAGGTGAAGTAGAAGGCATCGCCTCCCTCCATCTCGGCATCGCGTATGAGCTTCTCGATCTGTTTGCGGATCACGAACAGCTTACGCTCGAAGGCGTCCTGATCACTGCAGTTCACTCCCCGTCCCACAAAGATCTGTCGAATCACTGGCTCGGTTGGTGTAACACTATAGCCGAGGCCGGCATTGTCTACGGGCACATCCCGCCAGCCGATAAGCGTTTGGCCTTCATCCTCTAGCAAACGCTCGATGGTCTCTTCACACTCGTTCCGACTCGCCTGATTCTGCGGCAGGAAGAGCATCCCTATGGCATAGTCACCTACCGCGGGCAGCTCGAAGTCGGCCACTGCGCGAAAGAACCTATCCGGGATTTGCAACAGGATGCCCGCGCCATCTCCGGCCCGGGGATCCGCACCTACCGCGCCACGGTGAGTAAGGCGATCGAGAATACCCAGGCCATGCTGGAGAATACGGTGGCTCTTCTTGCCTTTGATGTTGGCGACAAAACCAACACCACAGGCATCATGTTCATTGGCGGGATCATATAGACCCTGCTTTGGAGGTAAAGTACCCTGGCCCATTGCAAACCTCATTTTGTTATTTGGCCTACCCCAACGTACCCCGATGAGGGTACTATCTGCAATAAACTTGTTAAGGGGTGGATCAGCGGTGTAACCAGTTATCTGGCCGTCCCGGAAGGGGACGCCGAACCCTGAAGGATACTTGAGAATTGTATGGCAGGCCAGTCAAATGCTTGCCTTAGATCACCGCACCCATGCATCCAAGTTTGTACCACACTATCTCAGCTTAACCCGATTTAATGTATCTTATTGATAATACTTGATTAATAGCCAATACACTATTTTTCGAGCAAGTCTTGCAAGGCACCGAAACTACGCACCCAGGTACCTTTGCTCTGCACCTCTAAAGGCAACTGATGACTGCTCTCAATGGCACTCAGTTTGTCAGGATATTCCCCCCATAGCAGTGGGTACCATGACTTTCCATTCCGCTCGGTCTCTATGTAGAAGGCCTTGTCCCGCAGATGGTGGCGTTCAATAAATTCTTTAAGCGACTGAAGCTTTTCAACCCCCAGTAACTGAAGTGTGTAGTGCACGGCAGGTCGAGTCAGGACCCAATCCTCCCTTTGCAGTAAGTCCATTTGGGCTTGAATTTTCGGCTCAATCACTACCGCCTCATCCACCATAGAGGCATCTGAAACCACAGAATCCTGGGCCGTTTCAATTAATATCTCAGGTTTTTCCTCAACCCTATCGGGAGTCTCTTCACTTGGGGCGTGAACAATCTCTGGCGCCTGGAATTCCGTACCCTGAACTTTTATATCGTCTTCTTGTGCTACCCCATCAACCCAATTATTGGAGGAGTCTGTGAGTAACAAGGGCTGTTCGAATGGTACTGCCGCACTTTCCTCCAAACCCACAGGTTCCGCTATGGCAGTCGGCTCTTCTTCCTGAGCGCTTTCCTCATTCTGATTCAGGCCCTGCATTGCATCAGCTTGAATCGGATCAATTTCAACCTCTTGTTGTTGCAACGGCATTGGCTCTGCTGTCGCTTCAACGGGTGTTGGTTCGGGGCTTTGAAATAATCGGTTAATCTCGTCCTGAAAGAGCAGGAGCCCGAAAATCAACAACAATAATAGAGAAGCGCCAATAATCTTTGGCGTGTAACTACCTGATCGCTTATCTTCATCTCCGATGGCATTTAATATTGCCTGCCGCAGCAGCCCTGGATTGCCTTTTGTTTCCCGAAACAGTTTTGTCAGCCTTGCATCTTCCAGCTCCAGATCAGCCGGCAACCCCTCTACCTGGAGCAGATAGTGCATGTAGATAGTGGTATCTTGACGATTAAACAAGGGGAGATCGATGGTCTGAATCGCCTGGGGCGACATGATTTGTAGTTGCGGCGTGGAAAGCAGCACATCAATCCGCTCGTCCGCAAAGAGAACAAGGCTGATCAGCGGCTCACCTGCGCGTTGTCGTTCATAGAGTCTTAACAAGGTTATCAGACTAGCGGGGGGGAGAAACTGCGCATCATCCACCAGAAGCACGGGGATATGCCCTCTTTCCCGCATCAGCCCAAACCTTTCAACCAAGCCCTCAAGCTGATCCCCCTTGATATCTGACCAGCCAATACAGCGTGCCATGGAGACCAGCAGATGTTCGGGCGACATGGAAGCGTCTGCCTCGAAATAGCAAACCGACCAGTTGGCTGAAGCCAACTGCTTTAGCCTCAAAGCCAAAACGGTCTTGCCAATTCCAGTCGGCCCACGCACCAGAGGTACAATTTCACTGTTCTCAATTAAATGACGAACCAGATCGAGCCGTTGTGCCGTCTCTAGTGTGGCGAAGTAATCGTTATCAATTGCCACCTTTCGCATCCCAAATGATTAATTCATCTCCCATACTCTGCCAATGTCATCAGCAGTTGCTCCCGCCCGAATGCATCGCTTACCAGAGACTTTCCAATCCCTTGCAATAACACCAGCCTTAATCTGCCATCTACCACCTTTTTATCCACCGCCATCAACGCCATGAAGCGATCCGCTGATAACTCCGCGGGCGGCCGCATCGGTAGGCCGGCGCGCTCGATCAAGCGAAGAGCACGCTCGAACTCATCGCTGGATATCCATCCCAGCCGCCGGGAAAGGTCAGCCGCCATACACCTGCCTGTGCCCACGGCCTCACCATGCAGCCACTCACCATAGCCCATGCCTGTTTCAATGGCATGCCCAAAAGTATGCCCCAGATTTAGCAATGCCCGTTGACCGGTCTCTTTCTCATCCGCGGCGACCACCTCTGCTTTGCACTGGCAGGATCGTTCGATGGCATAGGCCAGCGTTTCTGGCTCTCGGCTAAGCAGGGCATCTATATTGGCTTCCAACCAGCCAAAGAATGGAGCATCCACTATCAGTCCATACTTTATGATTTCAGCAATCCCTGATGACAACTGTCGGTCATCCAGGGTATTGAGTGTAGCGGTATCCGCTATAACCGCTCTAGGCTGATAGAAGGCGCCGATCATATTTTTGCCTAACGCATGATTCACGCCGGTCTTCCCACCGACCGAGGAGTCAACCTGTGACAGCAGGGTGGTTGGCACTTGAATAAAGGGTACTCCACGCTGATAGGTTGCGGCGGCAAAACCAGTCATATCACCAATCACTCCTCCACCCAGGGCAATCAATGTGCACTTGCGGGTAAACCGATGTTCTAGCAGAGCAGTATAGATTTGATTAAGTACCTCAAGGGTCTTGTATTCTTCTCCATCAGGCAGAATCACCTTGG
>CBDVCD010000056.1:0-15580 GCA_965372385.1 uncultured Gammaproteobacteria bacterium
GGTCCTCCGCAAGGCCTACAATAATATATTTGTGCGCACCGTACTCCACCAGTGCGACCGCCAGACGCTCCTGTGCGACGGCTTTCCACAGACCTTGAATAAATCACCTATATTGGCCTAAGCAGGCTAAATGACAGAGATGTTTAAACCTAGAAAGAGCAGTTGGACAGGTTCAGAGGGCGTCGTATTGTGCCGAATTGCGTAGTAAAAATTTGAAGTAATGGCAGGTCCTTACAGAGAATTTTTACATAGCAAGGTGGTGCAATACGGCGTTCTCTGGGCCTGTAGCGTGTTTCACCCAATGGGTGAGTGGTAATTGCAATGGATTCCCCGTGAGCACAGCAAGTTAAGTTCACTTCGTAGCGGTCAACTGCTCTTTCTAGGTTAAATGCAAAATATCAGCGCACATGAAGCAAAAGCGAGTTTCGGTAAGCTACTTGATACCGCCACGGCGCGGCGCGAAATGGTAACCATCATCGGCCCATGCTCCCGATCACGGTGGCCGGCACCCTGTTGATTGTGCCGACGCCGTATGCCATCCTGTTTCGGGTGAAGACCCGTGCTGGATAAAGTGTGTGGGTTAGCAAAACAAGGGGGCAAGATGGCGGTGCAGTCTGTTGCCGAACGGGTTCGATCTTTCGACAAGCTGGACGTGCGGCCGGTTGATTCGCCTACACCCAAAGTCCAATGATTGCACCGGTAAAACATAATTTTTTCTATATGCTGGCGGGGCTGCTGGGATTATTCATCAGTGTGCCCTTAGTAGACACCTTCCAGGGTGAGAGCGCCCGAGTGTTTATGTGTACAGCGCTGGCGGTGACGCTGGCTATCAGTGTCTGGAGCCTTTCAGGGTCCCGGGCTGCATTTGTGGCAGGTGTCTTGTGTGTCATCCTGACGATTGTGCTGGCGATCGTTGCCATCCGTTCGAAGCATCCGCTGCCAGGATACCTGATTCTTATTTTGCAACTGATGTTCTGGTTGATCAGCGCCTGGATCACCGCGCGGGCCTTGGTTGCACCCGGTAAGGTGTATCTCAATCGCATTGCCTGCTCGGTATGTACCTATCTCATGGCAGGGTTTATCTGGACCTACCTGTACATTTTCCAGCACCTGATGGAGCCTGGCTCGTTCAACGGTATGACCGCCGAGGCTCTGGACGAAAAACTGCCCGAGCTTGCTTACTTCAGCTTCGTGACGCTGACCACGCTGGGCTACGGTGAAATTACACCAGCGACACCCTTTGCCCGGACCCTGGTCAACCTGGAGGCAATCTTCGGCCAGTTCTATATCGCCATTCTGGTCGCGGCGCTGGTTGGCATACACATAGCAAGCCGAATTGACCCAAAAAGCAGTACCGGTAGCGACGACTGATGCGTTTGATTTCCAGGCAACCAACGTGCAATAGCGATCACTTGCGATATGGAAAAGCAACTGAGAAACTGTACGCGTCTGTCTCTTCAGGTCCTGCAAAAGGTGATTTATGTTGAGAATGTTGGCCGTTGGACTTGGGTTGCTGTTGCTTTCAGGTTGCGCGGCCTACGGGATAATCGATAACGCTCCGCTGACCGAATCCACTGCTGCGGAATCTACCCGGTCCTACTCGATTATGAAATTCGGCCGGGAGGGTCGAGGTAGCCGGGATATCGAGATGACGCTCGCCTTCTCGGGTGGCGGAACACGGGCCGCAGCACTGTCCTACGGGGTTCTGGAAGAGCTGCGCGATACCACTGTGGTCATCGACGGGCAACCACGCAGGCTGCTCGACGAGGTCGACATTATCAGTTCTGTCTCTGGCGGGAGCTTCACCTCTGCCTACTACGGTCTGCACGGGGATGGCATCTTCAATGACTACAAAGACGTATTCCTGATCCGTGATATCCAGAGTAAGCTGATACAAGGCTTGCTGAACCCATTGTGGTGGTTTAATAACGCCGGGCGCACCGAGATGGCCGTAAGACTCTACGATAAGGTGGTGTTCCACGGGGCGACCTTTGCCGACATGCAACGCGCGGGCGGCCCGCTGATTCTCATCAATGCATCGGATCTGGGCTATGGGGTGCGATTCTCCTTCGTTCAGGAGTACTTCGACCTGCTTTGCTCTGACATCTCCTCGTTCAAGGTGGCGCGCGCAGTGACCGCCTCGTCCGCGGTACCGCTGGTGTTCAATCCCGTCGTGGTCAAAAACTACCACGACTGCAAGGCTGCAGGAAAACCCGACTGGTTGACGGCGGCGGCGAAACGCCTGGCCAATGATTACAACATGGCCCCGGTCGTGAGGGGGCTGGAAAGCTACTACGATCTGGATAATCGCCAGTATGCTCATTTTGTGGATGGGGGCATTACGGACAACCTGGGATTGCGAGCGATTTACGAGGTGGTCGAACTTGCAGGCGGCGCGGGGACGCTTTACAGAAAATTAGGCATTAAGCCTCCACGCTATGCAGTGCTCATCACGGTCAATGCCTCCACGGATCCGGTGCCGGAGATGGACAAGACAAACAAACAACCCTCGGTGGCGGAGACGATCAAGGCAATGAGTAACGTGCAGCTGCACCGCTACAATGATGCGACAATAGCACTGACGAGCAAGGGCCTGGCGAAATGGGTGGAGTCGGTGTCAACAGCAGACAGCACTGTCACGTCGTATAGTGTGCAGCTCGGGTTTGCTGACATCGACTCCCCCGAGGAGCGGCAGTTCTTTAACGCTATCCCGACCAGCTTCTCCCTGAGTGAAGAACAGGTCGACCGATTGATCCTGGCTGGCCGCGAGTTGCTGCGGAACAACCCGGACTTTCAACGCCTGCTGGTCGATCTCGGGTACGTTCAGCCTTCTAGCAGGTAGGGATAGCATGGAAAACACCTTGATGGCGTCGCTGGCAGCGTCTGCCGCGCACGTTTATCCGATCGATGGTTATGCCGAGCACCGGGAAGACTATCGTCACTCGGCGGTGGAGCATCAGACCATGGGCACGCGCATTCATCGTCTGATCGAGAAAGCCAATCCGAAAGCGGAGCCCTAGAAACCCTTGAGCACTCAAGATCTTTACAAATGAGTCAAATTTCTTTTCCGCCACGGATAAACGCGGATTTTCACGGAAAATACAAAAACAATCCGCGTGTTATCCGCGTTAGTCCGCGGCTAAAAAACAACGGGTCTGAGGCTTGGACTCGCTAGTTACTCCTTCGCCGGCGCCTTCACCACCAGGTCATGCAAGGGTGCAGCAAGTTCCTCCAGCCACCTCCCCCCCTGCAGGTCCTCCGCAAGGCCTACAATAATATATTTGTGCGCACCGTACTCCACCAGTGCACAGTCGGCATGAAACTGTTTCCAGCTGCCCGACTTGCGATAGAGCTTAACGCCCGGCCGGGCCTCGATACCTTTGACGAACTTGTGACTGATCGCCGGGTCAGAAAGGATCTGCTTCATTTTGACAGTCAGTTCGGGCCCGACCAGGCGGTTGGTCTCCAGCAGGTAAAAAAAGCGCGCCGCCTGAATGACGCTAGCGCCATGCGAGATCTTGTGCAGGGGATCACGCTGGTAGGCGCCTTTTGTTGCATAGGCCTTGCCTACCCAGAGGCCGCCGCCGTAGCGCTTGTCGTAGAGCCTGAATTCCGGTGATTGCAATGTGCGCAGTAGTTCTTCACGGCCAACGATGTTCAGCACCCGGGTCGCGGCCGCGTTACTTGAATACCGAATCATCTTTGTCATGTCCGCTTCGAGCTTTTCATCCAGCTTGAGTTTGCCCTGCTCGATCTGCACAAAGGCGGTGAGCAGGATGGCGATTTTCGGCAGGCTGGCAGCATACTCCATCACATCGCCGTTAACCGCCGCCATGCGCGGTTTTCTCACATCGGTAATATCCACCAGTGCGACCGCCAGACGCTCCTGTGCGACGGCTTTCCACAGACCTTTTTCCCTGATCAGTTGTTCCAGCTGTTGTTGCAGGGCCGGGTCTATGCTTTCCCGCAGTTTTGGATACTCGTCCGCTGAACGGCCTGCTACGGGCAGCATCAGCAGGGTGATCAGGGCAAGGACGACAAGGTACAGGCTGGATGTTTTTCTCTTGAGCGAAGTTGTATTCACGGTTATTTCTGGGATCGCGAGAATGCCGATAATAGTTGCAAATATAGCAATAAACGGTACCTTGTAAATACCCTCACCAGATGACGAGTTGTGCCGAAAATATGAACCGACTATGCATTGCCTTGACTCTGGTGCTTCTTTGCACCGGGTGTGACGGCGGTTATGCGGACAGGGTCAATCTGAACAGTATAACCTGGATGCAAACCAGCGCGGAGTGCCGGGCGCTGTCGTTCAGCGCCTACAACATGGCCAGGCAAAACCTCGACAATGCACTTGAAGACAGAACCTGGACGGCACTCCCATCACAGGTCCCGGCCGACGGCGATGAAGCCAGTGCACTGGCTGAGCTGCCTCCGGCCGTGATTCTCGATATCGATGAAACTGTACTGAGTACCTTGCCTTACCAGGCGTGGCTGGTGAAAAACGACAAGCCCTTCACTCTGATAAGCTGGCATGCCTGGGTCAGTGAAGCCAGTGCTGAAGCAATTCCTGGAGCCCTGGAGTTCGTGCACTATGCGATGAAAAAAGGTGTCACGGTGTTTTATCTATCCAACCGTGCCTACCGGGGAGTGCTCGATACCAATGTAAACGGACGGATCGATCCAGGAGAGGAACAGGTGGATTTAAAACCGTTCGTCATGTCCAATCTGATCCGGCTGGGCTTCCTTCCACAGAAAAGTACCTCCAATAATGATTCGGTGCTGCTGCGCGGTGAAACGGGTAGAGATAGACAGTTAAAACAGGGCTGGGCTTCATCGGATAAAACCGTTCGGCGTGAATCCCTCTCATCCGACTACCGGATCTTACTTTTAATGGGTGACAACCTGAACGATTTTATTGGCGATCTAAAACGTCAAGCCGGAGAGCGGGAGAAATTCCCTGATACTCAGGGGCGGAGCCGGGATACGCGTAGCAACCTGCTTGACCCGTACCGGGCGCGTTGGGGGCGCTCATGGATCATGTTACCCAATCCGATCTACGGATCCTGGGAAAAACGACTCTACAACTCCAGGCAACAGCTATCCGATGAAGAAAAAATCAAGATAAAACTGCACAGTCTGGATACGTGGCAATGAGAGAAAATCCCCATTCGAACCCGTCGCAACGCTCAGTGAGCGAACGCGTTCTCGGGCTTTTCACGGAAGTTCGGCCAGGGGAAGGCGCCACTGCGCTGCTGATGTTCGCCAATGTGTTTCTTATTCTCTGTGCCTATTACTTCGTCAAGCCACTGAGAGAGGGCTGGATCGCCATCTCGGATATCAGTGGTTTGTCGAAGATGGAGGTCAAGGCCTACTCGAGTTTTGCCCAGAGTCTTTTTTTATTGTTTATCGTCGGCTGGTACGGACGCCTCGCCGGTCGCTGGGACAGGGTTACCCTGATCACGCGGGCGACGCTGTTCTGTATTTCCAACATGGTGATTTTCTGGTTCTTGCAGCCGGGCCTGTTTTTCGAGGCGCTACCGCTTTCCGGCATTGTGTTCTACGTGTGGGTGGGGATGTTCGGCGTTTTTGTGGTCGCGCAGTTCTGGACCTTCTGTGCCGATCTCTACACGGATGAGCGCGGCAAGCGCATGTTGCCCATGATTGCCATCGGCGCAACCTCGGGAGCAGTTGCCGGCTCCTGGATCGTCAGCCAGCTGGTGGATACTGGCATCGTTGATACCAAGGCACTGCTGCTGGTGGCGACAGTGCCGCTGTTTGTGTCGATCGTGTTGACAAAGATTGTCGACAGCAGAGAGGCCAGGCCTGTAACGTCAACTGTCGATGAAACGCCGCATGAAGAGCGCGGCGGTTTTCTCCTGAGTGGCGCCAGGCTGGTTCTGCTCAGCCGTTTCCTGCTGGCAGCCGCGGTGGTCACCATGTTGACCAACTGGGTGAACACCAACGGAGAAAACCTGCTGTTCCGGGTTATCCAGGAGACACTTGCCAACCAGGCTGTTGTGGAAGGGGTGACAGATTCTTCGGCGGTGCGCGAATTCACCCGTGACGGTACCACGGCCTTTTACGGCAATTTCTTTTTCTGGGTCAACACAGTCGCCTTGTTGCTGCAGGCGTTCGTGGCCTCAAGGCTGTTGAAGTATGGCGGCTTTGCCGCCATAGCGCTGATGCTCCCGGTGATTGCGCTGCTGTCATACAGTGCCATGGCCCTGCTCCCGATCCTGGCTATCGTGAAGATGATGAAGATTGCCGAGAACGCCACGGACTACTCGATCAACAACACGGCCCGGCACATACTCTGGCTACCGGTCAGTTCAGAGATGAAATTCCGCGGCAAGCCTGCGATAGACACGCTCTATGTACGCCTGGGGGATGGCCTGGCCGCGGTTACCGTGCTCGTTGGCGTCCATCTCCTTGCAATGAGCACCCAGACGTTTTTCGTTTTCAA
Source organism: uncultured Gammaproteobacteria bacterium (assembly GCA_965372385.1). Taxonomy (GTDB): domain Bacteria; phylum Pseudomonadota; class Gammaproteobacteria; order Chromatiales; family Chromatiaceae; genus JASJBU01. Next base: position 6,470 of record CBDVCD010000056.1, read on the forward strand.
CGTATCGCTGGTTATATGCTGGCTGGCTTTTACGTTCTTTATGATTCGCGAGCACCAGAAGGCTTCACGGGCCACCCAGTAATTCTAAATAGTGAAAAAGACTCACCACGAAGAGCACGAAGTCTTATGGTACTAACGGTTTCTTCGTGGTCTTCGTGGTCTTCGTGGTGAAAATATGGATTAGGTGTCGGGACTGTATTGCCACATTTACAATTGCTGCGGGCCACCGGACCCTATTGACCTTACGCAACCACTCGACCTATCTTCGTATTCACTATGTCGCTATTCAGGCACTCATTGACTGAATTTAATAAAAGCATCCAAGGCCTTGGTGCCAGGATTATCCAGACAGTACTCGATGACTTTGTCTGATACATTTGCCAGGTCGCTCAATACATATTTTGTGGTGTTTTTCTTTCCCAGCATATACCCATGAAAGGCGGCGAGTGAGGTAGTCCGGTCTGCACCCGACATCCGCATAATATCCTTGCATAGAAAGTTATTCAGATCGCCTGACTTATCCGCCTGATCGGCGTTTACCAATGATCCGGTCAAGAGAAAAACAGAGGCCAGGCTCAGCGCCGCCAAGGTATTTAATTTGTTAGACATGACAGTCTCCTTTAAGGTTTAAATATGTAAATGGTTTTATCGGCGACTCATACATTGGTCATAGACACGATTGTAGGTATCGTTATTACGGGCACTCGAACTTACGCCTCCGACGGCTGCACCGAGTGCGGCACCACGCCTGGCACTTTTACTGCCACCGACGATGCCGCCAAAAAGAGCGCCTCCAATTGCGCCTCGTCCCGCGCCTCCGGCCACACTGCCCGAACTGCGTGAAGCTCTGTCTGCCTCAGCTGCACAATCCGCTGCTGATTGGGCCAGCACGGCAGGTGCAGACAAAAGACATGCCGTCAAGCAAATCAGCTGGGCCATCAATTGCGGTTTAGAATTGTATGACATTTCTTGTCTCCCAGATATTTAATTAAGGGGCACCTAAGCATCCCATTCATATACTATAGCTTTTAAGATAAATATGTTGGGTGGATGAACGGTGGATGCGCTGCGCTGCGCTTATCCACCCTACGTCTTTGATTTTACATAGACGGGTTGTCCTAATACGCACCAATCATTGTAGGGTGGATAAGGCGCACACGAGGGCTTCCTATCCGGCACCGTACTTACGCGCGCCGCATCCACCAAAGGGTCGGGACAGGTGTAAAAAACATATTATTGAAGGCTATAGTACCCCATCTTTGGGCCAGCGTGTTCTGGTAATATCTCTCCGTCTTTCTTGATCAAGTCAATCTTTTTTTGTGGTTGCCATTGGGTCGCGATTTGCTTACGGAGATCTGTATCAGCACTTTGCTCGCATCTGGGGTATGGCGGGGAGTTGACAGTTAGGTTGGGGGATGGGGAGAATGGCACCGAAGTTTGTAATGCTACCGCGAGGAGAAGAAAAATGGCACGCATTCGGGATCAAGCAGTGAGTGGTGCAGTGAAATCCGCCACAGGCCACAAAAGCAAATTCCTATGCCTAAATTCCGGGTGGATTTGCTAGTGCGTCTTCATTCCTCCGCCAAAACCATCTGGGTACTACTGTTACTCCTTCTTCCGTTGATCATGATCAGCGGCTGTAGCTCACTGCCGAAAGATGTAGAGCGTTCCCCTTCATTTGCCTATGAGCAAACCGTTGACACGACCCTGAGGCGGGAATTGGCGACAGTCATTGCTCAGCATCCCGGTTTGTCAGGTTTTCATGCCCTGTCGGAGGGTATGGATGCCTTTGCCGCGCGCCTGCGGCTGGTGACTGCCGCCGAGAAAACACTCGATGTCCAGTATTACATCTGGCATGACGATCTGACCGGCAGGGTGTTATATAAACTCCTGCTGGATGCGGCGGACCGCGGAGTGCGGGTCAGGCTGTTGCTGGATGACCTGGACACGGCCGGCAAGGAGGAATTCCTTCATCTCATCGATGCCCACCCCAACGTAGAGATTCGCCTATTCAATCCCTTCGCCAATCGCGGCATGCGCGTGGGCGATTTTCTGACGGATATCCGTCGCGTAAATCGTCGCATGCACAACAAGAGTCTGACGGCGGATAACCAGGCCACCGTGTTTGGAGGACGTAATATTGGTGATGAATATTTTGATGCCACCGAGGACCTGGGCTTCAGCGATATGGATGTCCTCGCGGTTGGTCCCGTGGTTGGGGAAGTCTCACAGGCATTCGATCTGTACTGGAATAGCCAGTGGGTGTATCCCCTGTCTGTCTTTGGTAAAGACGATTCGTTAGATGAAGGGCAGCTCCAGGCCTTCAGGCAACAGGTTGATACCTATTCGGAAAAGGCCAAGGGATCCGCATACGCTAACGCCTTGCGGAGTCTTGAGTTGGCGCACATGGAAAGTGTGAATGAGTTCGATTTTTCCTGGAGCAAGTGGGCGCTGGTCTATGATCAGCCCAGTAAGGTGGAGGCCAGGGAGGTAAAAGCGGATACGCATATGGCGCCGAAGCTGAAGGAGGGGATGGACAAGACCCAGCAGGAACTGATCATCGTATCGCCCTATTTTGTACCTGGGACCAACTTTACCGAGTACCTGGTGGGACTGGTGAAGAAAGGCGTGCATGTGCGTATTATGACGAACTCTCTGGCAGCCAATGATGTTTCATTAGTACATTCAGGCTATATGCGGTATCGGAAAGACTTGATCAAAGGTGGCGTGGAGCTTTATGAATACAAGCCGAATAAGGCGTCGCAGCAAGATAACAGCAAGAAGAAAGCCAAATGGACGGGCTCCTCTCGTGCGAGCCTGCATGGCAAGTTATTTGGTTTTGACAAGCAATACCTCTTTGTCGGCTCGTTTAACCTCGATGCAAGGTCGGTGGCATTGAATACAGAGATGGGGGTTTATTTTGAAGCCCCGGACTATGCCAGACAGCTCTCCGAGAGCTTTGATACGAAGGCCATGGTCAAGGGATATCGAGTGCAGCTGAGCGACGACGGTGACCTTCACTGGATCACCCTGGAAGCAGGCAAGGAGGTGCGATTTGATTCCGAGCCCGAAACCGGGTTCTGGAAACGCTTCACGACGGGATTCATGTCGCTTTTTGTACCGGAAAGCCAATTGTAGCCGGTGGTTTGTTCACCCGCATCTGGTGCGCCGGGACAGGCATCTGGCGTATAGGGATTATCCGACATGCCAACTACGGGGTACACTTGCAGCATGTATATCATCAATACACAAAGGTGCGGAAGCATGAAACTCTGGCATACCCGTTCATACCCATCGTCCACTTCACACAGGCTGTTGGCCATTCACATCGGCAGCCTGCTGCTGTTACTCGCTGGTCTGGCCATGAACACGCCAGCCATCGCCACGCCGAATGTGATCGACACCAAGACGATCCAATATCTGCTCGAGTATGTACGCGAATCCAACCTGACCTTCGTGCGAAACTTCAGCGATCACATGTCTGCCGATGCGGCCAGCCATATCCAGAAAAAGTACCGGCATTTCCAGGACAAGATAAAAACTCCCGAGGAATTCATCGAGCTGTGCGCCAGTAAAAGCCTGATGACCGGCCGCACCTATCGGGTCATAGATGAGCAAGGTCATGAACTCCAGACCCGTGACTGGCTCATGCATGCGCTGACTGCCTACCGAAACGAACAAAGCCAGACATCGGCGAAGTAGGCCCAACATGCCTGCCAACCAGAGCACTACCGGGATAGACCAAGCCTCAGTCAGGACCAGCGGCTGCATGGGGTTGATCCTGCTGCTGTCCCTGTCACTGTTGTTTGTATCCTGTACCACGACAGAGCGTCACCTGGAGCCGCTGGTCTATAGCCATGGCGCAGCAGGGATCAGTGAACAGGATTCAGTTGATTCCCGAAAAACCACGCTCAGGGTCATGACACTCAACATGGCGCACGGCCGGGGCGATAGCTTCCACCAGTTATTCCAGACCACCGACACCACAAAAGCCAACCTGGATAGCATTGCCGGATTGCTGAAACGGGAAGCGCCCGATGTCGTATCCCTGCAGGAGGCAGACAGCCGCTCCTTCTGGAATGGAAATTTCGACCACGTGGATTTTCTAGCCGAACATGGATCCTTTGGCCAGTCGGTGCGCGGAACGCACGTCAACGGACTGGGTCTGGCCTATGGCACCGCACTCGTGGCGCAACTGAAACTCGCTAACCCGGAAGCCGTCACCTTCGACCCCGGCCTGTCGCCGGTACCGAAAGGCTTTGTCGTATCCACCGTCGCCTGGCCGGGCAATGAGTGTGTCGAAGTGGATATAGTCTCCGTCCACCTCGATTTCATCAGTGAATCCATCCGCAGGCAACAGGCAACGGAACTGATCGCCAGTCTGCGCGGCAGAAACCGACCGTTCATCATCATGGGTGATTTCAATACCGGCTGGCAGCAGCCAGATTCGGCAGTGCGCAAAATCTCCCGCGAACTCGGACTGCACGCCTACCAGCCGGAGAGCAGAACACTGGCCACCTTCCCCACCTTCGGCGAGCGTCTCGACTGGATACTGGTCTCCCCCAAGATCAGCTTCCACTCATACCGAGTCGTTCAGGACGTCGTCTCCGATCATCTCGGGGTTCTTTCAGAACTGCTCATCGACCGAACCTGCCCTGGCAGCGAGATTTGAGGTTATACAAGTGCGGCTCGAATCACGACGAATTCTGACCCTGATTTTTGCACTCCTTATGCTGCTGTTGCCGCACCCTGGTGGCGTGCTCGCGGCTGATGCGGGCAACCCGCTCACCCCGGCCGACACCAGCAGTCCACGCGCGACACTCAGAGGCTTCGTTGAAACCGTGAACCAGAGTCATGCGCAGCTAATGGTGATCGTCAAATCCTACTTCAGCTCATCACGGCTCTACCTCTCGGCCGCGGAGCGTACGGAAGTCGACCGCGCCCTGGGAAAGCTTGAACTCGCCCAACGCACCCTGAACCTGAGTGAGTTGCCGGCGGCACTGGCGGAATCATTATCGAGGTACCGTGTGCTGCAGCTCAAGGAGGTGCTCGACCGCCTCGAGCTGCCTGCCTTCGAATCGATACCGGACGCCGCGGAGATGGAGTCTGAGCCATTCAAACGCTGGACCCTGCCCGGCACGGAAATCACCCTCACGCGTATCGAAGAAGGCCCACGCGCCGGCGAATACCTGTTTTCCGCGCAGACCGTGAAGCGACTCCCTGAGTTCTATCACAGGATCAAGCATCTTCCCTATCAACCGGGCGCAACTGCCGGCTGGTACGAAACCTACCGTTACGGTGGTGCGGGACTGCGCAGGGTTATCCCGTATAAATGGATGATGGCCCTGCCCAACTGGACAAAAGTGATCATACTGGATCAGCCGGTGTGGCGTTGGTTCGGCATGGTGGTTGTGCTGTTATCCGCAAGCGGGTTGTTTCTCCTAGTTCGCCGCACCGTCGCTGCCTGGGCAAAGCGCGGTTCCGGTTCCGAGCTTCGCACCCAGTGGTCACGACTGGCATGGGCAGTCACCCTGCTGATTCTGTTCCCAATCCTGGTCCACGTGTTCGCGGCTAATCTGAGGCTCAGCGGTTATGTGCTGAAATTTTCCACCCTTTCATTATGGGGCATCTTTACCCTCACGTTGACCTGGGCGGTGTGGTTGGGTAGCCACATTCTGGCAGAGAGCGTCGTTTCAACCCAGCAGATGCGGGCTGGCAGCATCGACAGCCAGCTGATCCGGCTGGGGCTGCGGCTGGTGGCCACCATACTGTCCATTACCATCCTGGTGGTCGGCGCCCAGCAGCTCGGCATTCCCGCCTACTCGGTGGTTGCCGGACTGGGTGTCGGTGGTGTAGCGATCGCACTGGCGGCCAAAGACAGCCTCGCCAACCTGCTCGGCTCACTGCTGATCATGTTCGAAAAACCGTTCCGTGTCGGTCATTGGATAAAGGTTGACGATACAGAAGGCATAGTTGAGAGCATCGGCTTTCGCAGTATACGCATACGCACCTTCTACAATTCCCTGATTTCGATTCCCAGCAACCAGATGGTGAACACTACCATCGATAATATGGAGATGCGGAAACTCAGGGCCGTACGCACTGTTCTGCATATCAGCTACGCTACGCCTGCTGATACCGCCGAGCATTTCGTCGCAGCGATCAAACAATTCGTCGAGAACGGCCCACATACCGCCAAGCAAGGGTTTCTTATCCGGTTTGACGACTTCGGTGAATACGGCCTGGACATCCGCGTCAATTTTTTGCTGGACGTATCCGACTATCAAGCCGAACAAACCGAGCGCCAGCGCATCCTGCTGGAGATACTCAAACTGGCCGAGAGCATGGACATACAATTCGCAATTCCGCCCTGCCTGCCACCGGTTGAAAACCTATCCGCCTAGGACTTGCATTCATTCCGCAAGAATATAGACACGAGCAAAACCGCACAGCCTAATGCATAGTAGCGGGGCTCGATGATGATCTTCTCCTCCACCGGCCGCTCCGGCACCAGTTTCTCCAGTAGGGGGGGACAGTTCAGCATGCGTCATCCTGCTGCATGAACTTGCACGTTCTTTACGCTCAATAAACACCACAATAGCAGCAATCAGGTAGCGGGGTTACCATAGAGTCAGAGTAGATTATCCATCAACCCGGCAGACCCTCTATGTTTACTGGCAACGGAACCTTCGGTGATTCTGCAATCCACTGAGAGCGGATCCTTGCAAGGAGAGTCCGCTCAACAACACCGGTCAGCTGCACGCTGGCGTGCAGCGGTTTTACTATTTTCAGTACTCCCCCTGGTGTTATCTGGCTGTCTCATGCAGCGCATCTACAGCTTCAAGGATCAGCTGTGTGATTACACCGCGAACTTCACGCTCACGCATGAAGATGGCGTCACCCTCTCCATGCGCCACCCGATCCTGCTGGATACCGATATTATCTGGCTGACTGGTGTCTCACCCACGGAAACCCGCAGGCAGGGTGACACCCTGGAGATCACCTACATCGTGGAGAAGATACTGCAGCACGCTGATCCCCGCTTCGACATCCCGGTAAAGTTGCTTTTTACCCAGGTCAATGGTCGCAACAGGCTCAAAGCAGGCCACATCGACAGCAAGCTCAGCACGCTACTGACACCTGAATTGATAGACCGCACGCTCAAGAAGACCTGTGATGCTACATCCAGTATTCGCAACCAAAGCGTACGCATCGATCTGTCCGCCCTGGACAGATCTTCTCTGCCCACCCGGAAGGAACTCATTGCAGCCCTCGGAGAACCCTTACGCAGGTCCCGTAAAAACACGGTCCTTTATTACGCATACCGGCTGAAGCATGCCAATTCGGAAGCAGAGGCCGCCAATGCCATCGCCTGGTACGATGCCAGGGGTCAGGACCTGCGCAAGGTCAAATTCAGGTACTTGAGATATGAACTGAACGCGGATTTCGTCAAGGGGTCTGCGTTAATCAAAATACACTTGTAACGCGGCTGAGTTATCTGCTGCTGACCTTGTCGGCTGAACCGGGTCTGGAAGGCCTGGGCTTTATTACTGAACCGGATGGCGATAATCTCCAAGTTGTTGATAGCGGATTCAGGCGTCCGGCGGAGTCAGCGGGGCTGGAATCGGGTTTCACCCAGGGTATCATCGGCTACTATCAGGTGGTCGATCAGCCGGAAGAAGTCTGGTTTTTGCTTCCGCCACTGTTGCTGTTTGTCATCTGGGGTCAGATGCGGCGAAAGGCCGGTGCGGATCCCGTAACTGGAGAATGAGGATGAGAGTATTCTGGTTTGTGCTTATGTTGGCGGTTTCTGGTCTCAGCCTGGCGGGTGACGACACTGACCGAACGACTGGACCGATGGTGATCTTCAAATCGGCGGAGTCCTTCGAGGATGTGATCGAGAATATCAAGATGGCCATCGAGGAGCGGGGCATGCTGGTGAGCGGTACCCTGCATGTCAGCGATATGCTCAACCGCACCGGGCCGGATCTGGGCTACCAGCAGGTGTTCGAACGGGCCGAGTCGGTGGAGTTCTGCAGCGTCTCGATCTCCCATCAGATGACCCAGGTGGCGCCGGAAAACATGGCCATCTGTCCCTTCACCATTTCGGTCTATATCCGCAGCGATGCACCGGATCAGCTCTATGTGGCCTACCGGCGCCAGCAGCTGGCCGGGGATGCGGCAGCCGTCACCGCGACCATCCACGAACTGCTGAATGGCATTGTCGAGGACTCCATCGAGTAGCGTCCGGGGTGCCCCCTCCTGGCCAAAGGATTATCCAGATAGATATAGGGACAATCCCTGGGATGGTGAGTGATCATCCGTATTTAGAACTCATCGCGCCTGATATATATTCTAAAATTATCATTTGGGAATAATAACCCTTTTAATGGGGAGGTAGATACCCTTACTGACTCTCTATTTGAAAGTCTTCACGCTCACCCGGCGTAATGGCCATCATCGGCCATGACAAAGGTCAGTGGTGAGGTCCAGCGAATCGACCTCTCTATAAAAACCAATCTCAATCGGATCTTTGCCGGCCATAAAAATAACCTGACCGGCGAACACAGGGATCGAGTGCCAAGAATGATTCAGTATCCCCCAACGGATACTGTTCATGGAACGCGGACCCTAAAGCAGTTACAGATCCCGCGTCCAAATAAACGCCAAGTCCGCTACTTCGCTCCATGCAACATGGAGGGGAGAGAAACGGATACCTTGGCATAAAAACTAAATCTATTCGGAGGAAAGAAGATGGAATCCAACTGGAAAAGACGGCGCTGGCCCGTCTGCGCGGCGTCAACTATTGCCATGCTGTCGGTACTCTCGGTCGCTCACGCCGGAAAGATCACCTCAATTCCCAGCGCCTCGGACGCGGAGGGATTTGGCGGCTGGAATCTCGACAATGTGACGGTGAATGTTCCCGGCGGTTCATACAATGAAGCTACGGGAGCCTATACGATCGGGCCTGATGGCGCCTACACCAGTGATGTGGACGATGGCGCCGGCACCGTGATGTCCAGGATCATCGCCAAGCCCTGGCCCGTCGGCGAACCGCCCGGGGTCAAGGTGATCAACGACGATCTGGCGGTGAACATCAAAAAGCCGGTC
>CBDVCD010000057.1:0-15184 GCA_965372385.1 uncultured Gammaproteobacteria bacterium
TCGTAAACTCCACCCAGGCTACTTGAGGATTTGTACATCAAATCTAAAGGGGGGTTGGTCCGAATAACCTAATGTCAGGGACATTCAATAACCCATACCTGATCAGCGGGTACCCTGAGCGTCCACCAGGGTGACATCAAAATCATTTCGCGCGAAATCCAGCGTCTGCTCATCATCCAGACAATCGATGTAATGGTGGATGGAGGCCATGGACCGCCGGCCAATCTTCAGGCGATTTCCGCAGTTTCCCTCCCCGGTATAGATATGTTGTCCATCCAGTGAAACGCCGACGACGAAGCCGGTGTGTCCCTTACCGCTCTCCTTGATCTGGATGAAGACATCACCCGGTTTTGGATCTGCAGTGCCCAGATCGAGCTGCCTGGCCTCTCTCCACATTCTCTGCACCCCGAGATGATGCGTACCGTTGATCGGATAGCCTCCGAGCAACTCGAACAATGCCCAGGAGACAAAGGCGCAACACCACGCAGCTCCAATGACACCGGTCGATCCCCAGTAGTCGTCGATCTGCGGGCTGCGATTTGAACCATCCGGTACTTCAAAGACCGGCTTGGCATGTTCCTCGTAGATCAACTCAAGCAATTGCCGGCGTCTGTCGGTAAGCCCATCGGGAATCGTGGCATGAAAATGGTTGCGCTGGGCCTCTCCGCTGGGATTCTTCAATGCCCACCAGGTATTCTTGCCTACCACACCATCGGCTTCCAGCGTCACACCATCCTTATCGATGTGTTGCTGCTGAAACAGAACTACATTTTCATGGGTGACATCCTCGAAGATGCCATGTGGCGGCAAGCGGTCGGCAAAGTAGCCGTTGGAAGAGAGTAGTTTCTGCAGTTCAACAACGCTATCGTCCGCTTCGAGTCTACGCAATATTTTTGTCATGACCTGCTCCTATTTTTTTGCTTGATCGTCGATACACAAAGGCAACTGTGGCCAGCATGCCCAGTCCACCCAAGGGAATACCCGAAAAAAAGGATTCTACATACTAAATTTAGATGATGATTCCCACCTACACAAGATAGAGATCAAATGGGTATGTACCTGCCTGAATACCGAGTTTATTGACCCATTGGTACATCAATATGCTAACTTTCCTCACCAGACTCCCCCATTCCATCCAGCTTCTGAAAAGCTCAAACGATTAGCACCATGCAAGCAGCCCCCAACCTCTTTTCACCTCGCCCCGATTGGGCAAAACCCTTCGGTAGCGCACCTGTATTGCCGATGTCCCGGGAGGAGATGGATGCGCTGGACTGGGATAGCTGTGACATCATCATCGTCACCGGGGACGCCTATGTGGATCACCCCAGCTTCGGCATGGCCTTGATCGGCCGGTTGCTGGAGGCCCAGGGCTTTCGGGTCGGCGTTATCGCCCAGCCAGACTGGCGCAATCCGCATGATTTTCAACGCCTTGGCCGTCCCAGTCTGTTTTTCGGCATCACCGCCGGCAACATGGACTCGATGGTGAACCGCTATACCGCTGACCGGCGCATCCGTAGCGACGATGCCTATACCCCGAATGGCGAGGCGGGCAAGCGACCCGACCGCTCGGTGATCGTCTATACCCAGCGGGCCAAAGAGGCCTTCAAGGGGGTGCCTGTCATCATCGGCGGCATCGAGGCCAGCCTGCGGCGTATCGCCCATTACGACTACTGGTCGGACAAGGTCCGGCGTTCCATCCTGCCCGATTCCAAGGCCGACCTATTGATCTATGGCAACGCGGAGCGGGCCATCGTGGAGCTGGCCCACCGGCTGGCGCAAGGCGAGAAGATCGAACAGATCACGGATCTCAGGGGTACCGCCTGCATGCGTCGACAGATCCCCGAAGGCTGGAGCATCATCGACTCCACACATCTCGACGAGCCCGGCCAAAAAGGACAACATCCCGACCCCTATCAGGCCAACCTCGGCTGCACGACCACCCAGCCGATCATTACACCCCATCTGCGACCGCGGCACTTGGATCGGGAGAGAACGGTAGTACGCCTGCCCTCCTACGACCAGGTAGTCGAAGACGAGCTGCTCTATGCCCACGCCTCCCGGGTGTTCCATCTGGAGACCAACCCGGGCAACGCCCGCGCCCTGGTGCAACGGCACGACAAACGGGAGGTCTGGCTGAATCCGCCGCCGATTCCCCTGACCACGGAAGAGCTGGACCGGGTCTACGAACTCCCCTACACCCGTCTGCCCCACCCAGCCTATGGGGAGAGCCGAAATCCGGCCTGGGAGATGATCCGTTTCTCGGTCAACATCATGCGCGGCTGTTTCGGCGGCTGTACCTTCTGTTCCATCACCGAACATGAGGGGCGCATCATCCAGAGCCGTTCGGAGGACTCCATCGTGCGTGAGGTGGAGACGATCCGCGATCAGCTGCCCGGCTTCACCGGCAACATCTCCGACCTGGGTGGCCCCACCGCCAATATGTACCGGTTGAAATGCAGGGATGCGAGGATCGAGGCCGCCTGCCGCCGGCTCTCCTGCGTCTACCCCGAGATCTGCCCCAACCTGGGCACCGACCACCGGCCGCTGATCCGGCTCTATCGCCGTACCCGGAAACTGCCCGGCATCAAGCGGGTCTTTATCGCCTCCGGCCTGCGCTACGACCTGGCGATCAGGTCACCGGAGTATATCCGGGAGCTGGTGACCCACCATGTAGGCGGCTATCTGAAGATCGCCCCGGAACATACCGAGACGGGTCCGCTGAGCAAGATGATGAAACCCGGCATCGGGGCCTATGATCAGTTCAAAAAGCTGTTCGATAAATACTCCGCGGAGGCGGGCAAGAAGCAATATCTGATCCCCTATTTCATTGCCGCCCATCCGGGCACCTCGGACCGGGACATGCTCAATCTCGCGCTCTGGCTGAAACATAACGGTTTTCGACCCGATCAGGTACAGGCCTTTCTGCCCACGCCGCTGGCGATTGCCTCCGCGATGTACCACAGCCGACGTAATCCGCTGAAAAAATTGACTCGCCAGAGCGAACAGGTCTCAGTGGCCAGCGGTCTCAAACAGCGCCGCCTGCACAAGGCCTTCCTGCGCTATCACGATCCGGAAAACTGGCCCATGCTGCGGGAGGCGTTGAAATCCATGGGACGAGCAGACCTGATTGGCAATGGCAAGCATCATCTGGTACCGGCTTGGCAGCCAAAGGGAGAGGCCCCGGCTAAAGCGGCCGCTCTTCGAGCGAAAAAACCTCCAGTCGTACGGGGATCGAAAGCAAGAAAAAGTGCAATCAGGCAGAGTAAAAAAACCACCAGCCGTTACAAGAAAAGGTAGGTCAAAAGCGGAAAATCAAGCCGAGGTTCGTCTCAAACTGCGGTAACAGGTCACTGCTGATATGGAAGTTACAACTCTCCCCATCACAGAACAGACTGCTTTCTCCCGAGGTCAGGGTACCATAACCCCGTAACTCGAGACGCACGCCCAGCCGGTCGGTGGGATACCATTTCAAGCCACCGCCAAGGCTGAGAGAAAAGCGGGTTTCATTCTCCAGTCCATAGCCATCCGGGCTCATGTGGGTCAGCCCCATACCACCACTCACGAAGGAGGTGAACTCCGCCTGGTAGACATCAGCCGTACCGCCCAGATGCAGGTAGTGGATGGCCAGCCCAAAGGCATTATTCGGGTACGTCGTATCCGTCAACCCGGAATTCTGGCGACTGTAGAGCAGTTCGTAACGGGTGGTGTTACTCGCCTTGCCGCCGATGATGAACCCCCAGTCGCCACCCTCTTTAAGATCGACGGATTTGCCACTCTCCTCCTCATCCAGCGAGCCACCAAAGCGGTAACCCGCAAACGGGATGAATTCATACTCTACCGCCGCGGCCTGCTGCCCCGCCAGCAGGCTCATAATCAGCAATAATAGAAGAATATGACGCTTAGTAGTGAACATGCCTGGGGTTCCATACGATCTCATGTGGTTAATTATACATCTGAAATCGGCGCGGATCGGTAATTTGACAGGAAATTACCTCATGGATAGGGGCATCAGCGCGCCTCAACTCACAGATTCTGACCTTTTATCTTGAGTATTCTTTGATAGAGATCGTTTTTCTTTCGACCAGTGATCCTGGCAGCGAGACTGGCCGCCTGTTTTACTGGCAGTTCTGCCGCCAGGACACGCAGTATAAACGCCTCATCCACCGCAACCATCTCCCCTGCCTGACGATCTGACCCGTGAATTAAAATCACAAACTCACCACGCCGTTGGTCAGGGTCCTCCTGTACCCTGGTGAGCAGCTGACTGAGGGTCCCACGCAGAAAGGTTTCATGGAGTTTCGTCAGCTCCCTGCCAATCACCGCATCACGTGTCTCCCCAAATGCCTGGGCCATATCGCTGAGGGTGGCAAGGATTCGATGGCTCGATTCATAAAACACCAGGGTGGAGCTCTCCTGGGTCAAGGCTTTTAGCCAGCTGAGCCGCCGAGAGGCATGCCGAGGCGGAAAACCGGCAAACAGAAACCGGTCAGTGGGCAGCCCCGCGGCTGACAGGGCAGAGATGAGTGCACTGGGGCCTGGAATGGGAATCACCCGGATGCCCCGTCGAACCGCTTCCCGCACCAGCGGAAAGCCGGGATCGCTGATCAACGGCGTGCCGGCATCCGAGACCAGGGCCAGTGACTCACCGGACTCCAGCCTATCCAGCAACGCTGGCAAACGTTCCTGTTCGTTGTGCTCATGCACGGCAACCATCGGGGTCTGAATCCCATAATGCCTGAGTAACGGACGGGTGTGACGGGTATCCTCGGCAGCGATCAGATTCACGCTCTGCAGCACCTTCACCGCGCGAAATGTGACATCATCGAGATTGCCGATTGGGGTGGCAACAACGTAAAGTACACCCTCTGACACTTAAATACCTTGATTATTGATTAGGCAGACGTCTCATCCTGCCATAGACTCGATACCATGCACATCATTCACCGCTCATTGCTTCTGCTGCTTAGCCTCAGCCTGCTCTATCTGGCACAGGGATGCGCGCCCGTTATCAAGCAGGAGCAAAAACAGGCTGCCCAACCGGCTGACCTCGTACTGCAAGCAAGGGTTGCAGCCCTAATCGAAGCGGAGGATTACGCGGCGGCGGCTGAATTACTGGAATCCACCGCCCAACTGAGTGACTCTCCAAAACGAGAATCACTCTACCTGGATGCGGCGGAAATCTGGAGCGAAGTGGGAGAATGGGACAAGGTGGAAGCACTGCTGTTGATGCTTAAACCCCCTCTTCTCTCAGATGAATTGGCCGTCCGCCGCCGTATGCTCCAGGCGGAACTGGCCTTGAGCCATCGGGATCTGGATCTGGCCTTCGACCTGCTGCAGCCCCCTCCCAGTCCAGAGAGCCCCGTCTCACTGCGTCAACGTTACCATAAAATCATGGCGGAGTTCTTTCGTCTCACCGGCAATCTTTTGGAAAGCGCCAGAGAGCTTGTCGAGCTGGACAGTCTGCTGCAGGGCTCGGACGAACAGCTGGCCAACCAAAAGGTCTTGGTGCAGACCCTCTCCACCATGACCGATACTGCCCTGGCCCTGCTGCAACCCAAGCCTCCCGGCGCCTTGGGCGGCTGGATGGACCTGGTACGTATCCTGAAACGAAAAAGTGAAGACCCCACCAATTTCGAGCTGCACATCGAGGCCTGGAGAGAGGATTTTTCGGATCACTCAGCGCTGCCTGAACTACTGAGTGATTATTATGCGCTGCAGGTGATAGATCAGAACAGTCATGTCGCAATACTGTTGCCCCAAGCGGGCCCCTACATCAAGGTGGCCGCGGCTGTTCGCGATGGCTTTTTGACCGCCTGGTATCAACAACCGGCAGAGAAACGCCCGGCGCTGCGGTTCTATGACAGCAGTGATCCTGAGCAGATAGTTGCACTCTATCAACAAGCCGTTCAGCAGGGGGCCCATATGATCGTTGGCCCCCTGGATAAGAAGGCGGTCACCCGTCTGCAGGCAAGCAAAAACCTGCAGATTCCGATCCTGGCCCTTAACCAGGCTGAGCGAAACACCCTCCCCGCTCCCAACCTGTTTCAATTTGCCCTCTCCCCGGAGGATGAGGCAGAACAGATCGCCGAAAGGGCCTGGCTTGAAGGTCATAACACTGCCCTTGTACTCTCCCCAGGAGACGACTGGGGTAACAGGCTCTATCGGAGCTTTCGCGAACGCTGGCAGTCCCTCGGTGGAACCCTGCTTGAACACCAGGCCTACGCAGCCAATGGAAATGACTTTTCACGTCCTATTCGTCAGCTGCTCAACATCGACGAAAGCGAGGCCCGCAAACAGGCCCTGCAGCGGATCATCGGCAGCCCCTTGGAAGCGGACCCCAGGCCCCGCGCCGATGCCCACTTCATCTTCCTGGCGGCCCGCGCCCAGAAAGGGCGTCAGTTGATGCCCCAACTCAATTTTCATCATGCCGGGAATCTGCCCGTGTTCGCCACCTCACACATTTACAACAGCGCGGCTGACAGCGAAAAGGACAAGGACCTGGGGTATATCAAATTCGTTGATACGCCCTGGCTGCTTGAAGAGAACAGTCAAAGCAAGCTTTCCCGTGACCAATTGGGAAAACTCATTCCCGATGTACGTGGCCATTACGCCCGTCTCTATGCCATGGGTATAGACGCCTTCAACCTGCTGCCACATCTGCAGCTAATGGAGAGGCAGACCGGCTCGATTCTCAACGGCAAAACTGGGAATCTCTATCTGGATGGTTTCAACCGCCTGCACCGGCAGCTGGCCTGGGCAGAGATGAAGAATGGAGTTGTCAGCATCACCGGTTACGCCCCACGCCTCGAGAATCCAACCTACGGCTACCGGGATAGAGCCACGCAGATGACCACTCCATCAGTAAGTGGCTCACCCAAGGGCGCCTATCCATTGCCCCGGGATGAACCGCCCGTACCGACACCAGGCAGATAACATGGCCCTGCACCTGTTGAAGGGAAAAGATGCCGAACAGCAGGCTCGGCGCTACCTGGAACAGAGTGGCATGCAGATGATTGAATGCAACTATCGCTGCAAGCTGGGAGAGATTGACCTCGTCATGCAGGATCAGGAGACACTTGTGTTTGTCGAGGTCCGTTACCGTAAATCCATGGCCTTTGGCTCCGCTATTGAATCAGTCACTAGCGGAAAGCGAAAAAAACTCCTAGCCACTGCCAACCACTACCTGCAGCATAAGCGATCCTCCGCCCCCTGCCGCTTTGATGTTGTCGGCCTCACAGGTCAGAATAAGGTCCAGATCGAATGGATCAAAGATGCCTTCCGGAGTGACTGAAAGAGAAGATGCAACTCACCGAACGTATAAAAACCCTGTTTAACGCCAGTATCCAGACCAAGATCGAGGCCCTGCCCCTGCTGACCCAACCGATCGAGGAGGCAGCCGAATTGATTGTCTCCCACCTGCTCGAAGGGGGAAAGGTCCTCTCTTGCGGCAATGGCGGCTCCGCGGGCGATGCCCAACACTTTTCCTCCGAAATGGTCAACCGTTTCGAACGGGAACGTCCGGGGCTGCCCGCGATTGCGCTCACCACTGACAGCTCCACTCTCACCTCCATCGCCAACGACTACGACTATTCACGCATCTTCGCGCGTCAGATCGAGGCCTTGGGCCAACCCCACGATCTTTTACTGGCGATCTCAACCAGTGGCAACTCAGGCAACATCGTTGCCGCTATCGAGGCAGCCCATGAACGAGAGATGGGGATTGTGGCCCTGACGGGACGTAACGGGGGTGAGATGGCGAAACTCCTGACCCTGCATGATGTCGAATTGCGCGTTCCGTCAGACTCCACTGCTCGCATTCAAGAGGTCCACCTGCTGATTATCCACTGTCTGTGCGATCTGGTGGATCAACAACTGCTGGGAAATTGAATCCATCAGAAATCCCGAGAGACGCGTATGAAACGATCACTAGTGACAGTTTTCTCCCTGCTGCTTGTCAGCGTTGGCATCCAGGGTTGTGCTGCCGCCATTGTGGGTGGAGCTGCCGCCACTGCAACCGCATTTCACGACCGCCGTACCTTCGGCGTGTATATCGAAGATCAGGCAATTGAGTTCAAGTCGGCCGAACAGCTTGCCAGCGACCCGAACATCAAGGAACTCAGCAATATCAATGTCACCAGTTATAACATGGTGGTGCTGATGACGGGCCAGGCCGCCAATCAGGCGCTCAAGACACGCGCTGAATCTTTGGTGACGGGTATCGAGCGGGTCCGTCGAGTCGTCAATGAGGTTGAGATTGGAAGCACCGCATCACTGGGGGAAAGCACCCACAGCGCAGCCCTCACCGCGGAAATCAAATTCACGCTGATGAATATCGACATCCCCGGATTCGATCCGCTACGGGTCAAGGTGATTACCGAACGCGGCGTGGTCTATCTGATGGGACTGCTGAGCCAGGCCGAGGGGGATGCCGTCGCTGATTTGGTAAGCCATATCAGCGGTGTCCGTCGGGTGGTGAAGGTTTTCGAGTACCTCTGAATTTTGTCCCCGCCAGCGCTCTCAAGACGCCTGCGCAAGGCCTTTGCCGAGATAGTCGGTAAGGGATCGGTCTTCACCGAGCCAGCTGACTGTCTGCCATACGGCTATGACAACAGCCGCCTGCAGGCACTACCCCTGGCGGTGCTGTTTGCCGAGTCTCACAACCAGATTGAGCAGATCGTCCGTCTCTGTTACACCCAAAGGATCAATCTGATTGCCCGTGGTACCGGTACCGGCACCACGGGTGCAACAGTACCCTCCGAGGGAGGTATTGTGCTTTCCCTGGAGCGCATGCAGCGAATCCTGGAGATCGACCCACAAAACCGCCTGGCACGGGTCGAACCGGGGGTCACCAACCAAATGTTGCAACAGGCCCTGGCGGAGGAGGGATTCTTCTGGCCTCCCGATCCCACCAGCGCCTCGATCTGTACTATTGGTGGTAACCTGGCCTATAACTCGGCCGGCCCACGGGCGGTTAAATATGGCACCCCCCGGGAGAACACCCTGGGTCTGCAGGCAGTCATAGGCACCGGTGAGACCATCCATACCGGTGTGAATACCACCAAGGGTGTGGTGGGTTATGATCTGACCCGTCTGCTGATCGGCTCCGAGGGTACACTTGGCGTGATAACCGAGGCCACCCTGAAACTGACGCCACTGCCTGAAGCAAAACATACCCTGCAGGCGAGCTATCGCGACATCCACTCTGCCGCCCGAGCCGTCTCCGCCATCATGGCCCAACCGGTCACTCCCTGTGCGTTGGAGTTGATGGATGGTAACGCCCTCGCCATGGTCAGAAACTACTCCGACCTGAAGTTGGAGGAATCGGTCGGCGCCCTATTGATGATCGAGGTCGACGGGGCGGATCACAACATCGCTGATGAGGCGTCTAAGGTTGCCAGGGCAGCCAGCGTGGAAGGGGTGATTTCGATCAAAACCGCCAGCTCTCAGGAAGAGATAACAAACCTCTGGAAGACCCGCAAGGCCCTCTCCCCAGCACTCCGGAATGTAGCTCCCAAGAAGATAAACGAGGATGTGGTGGTACCGGTCTCGCACATACCCGACCTGATCGATGGTCTGGAGAAACTCTCCATCGAAACCGGCATCAAGATCATCAACTTCGGCCATGCCGGTAACGGCAACATCCATGTCAATCTACTCCTGGATCCCGCTGATAAGGCGCAAATACAGGCCGGTGAAACCTGTCTCAGCAGACTCTTCGATCTGGTTCTCAGATTGGGGGGTACCCTTTCCGGTGAACACGGCATAGGACTGGTCAAGAAAGCGTTCGTCAGCCGTGAGATCGATCCGGTCACCCTGGCGCTGATGCGGCGTATCAAACAGCAGTTCGATCCTCATGAAATCCTCAACCCGGGAAAGATCTTCCCGCCCTGCTAAACAGGCTGTGAACTGAGTTGCGAATCATTAACACTACAGGGACAATGGAACCCTCGAGTCTTGCAAGAGGCTCAAACGAAAGATCAGCGGCAATACCCGATCGGAAAACGGACGACGAGGTAGGGATACACTTTTTCTTCACCATTGGCATCCCCCCCTGCAATCTATCTCCTCTGACCCGGTGGAAATGCACAAATGCCATGGTATAGTTGGCGCCATTCTGCGAACCTATCTCCCGGCCCGGCGCCGGGCAAGATGCATCACAACGATTAGAAGGGAGAGACCCATGTCAAAAAAACATCCAGTCGTCGCTGTAACCGGTTCATCCGGCGCCGGCACCACCACCGTCAAGCGCGCCTTCGAGCATATCTTTTTCCGCGATGGCATCAAACCCTCCGTGGTCGAGGGTGACAGCTACCATCGATACAACCGCGTGGAGATGCGCGAGAAAATGGCTGGTGGCATGAGTCACTTCGGCCCCGAGGCCAACCGCTTCGACAAGATCGCGGAGCTGTTCAAGACCTATGGCGAAACTGGGACTGGCGAGAAACGCTACTACCTGCACAGCGAGGAAGAGGCAGCCGAACACAATCCCCGCCTTGGCTGTGATAAAAAGCCGGGTGAGTTCACGCCATGGGAGAAGATCGAAGAGGGGACTGACCTGCTCTTCTACGAAGGCCTGCATGGCCTGGTTGTGGATGGCGAGGCCGACGTGGCCAAACATGTTGATCTGGGTGTCGGCGTAGTGCCGATCGTCAACCTGGAGTGGATCCAGAAGATCTTCCGCGACAATGCGGAGCGGGGTTACAGCGAAGAGGCGATCGTCGACACCATCATGCGTCGCATGCCCGACTACATCAACCACATCACCCCGCAGTTCTCACGCACCGACATCAACTTCCAGCGCGTGCCGACCGTGGATACCTCTAATCCGTTCATCGCCCGTGATATCCCAACCCCGGACGAGAGTTTTGTAGTAATCCGCATCCAGGATCCGAAGAAATTCGATACCGATTTTACCTATCTGATGTCGATGATCGATCGTTCATTCATGTCTCGCCGCAACTCTATCGTCGTACCTGGCGGCAAGATGGGTTTTGCCATGGAGATCATCCTGCAACCCATCATCGAGAAGATGATGGACGCGCGTAACGTCTAACTTCATCGCTAGTCGGAAAAGAGCCGCGAGGGCTTCGGACCTCGCGGCTTTTTTATTGGAGCAGCCGCTGGAGAATTTTCAATGCTCCACCCGCCTCAATCGTATTCCCGATCCTTCCAGTTGCGCAGTGCGGTGAAGATCTGGGCATGTCCATCAAGTGCATGACCGGCATAACGTTCCGTCGCCGCAATTACCTGGGGTACCAAAGTTCGCAGAAATGGATTGGTAGCCAGCTCAAGCGCAAGTATCGAAGGCACGGTTGGCTCATCCGCGTCCCGTTTAACCTGTTCAATCAGGATGCGTTGTTTGATTGCACGGCTCTCCGGCTCGACCCAACTGGCAAAACCAAGATTTGCCAGGGTGTATTCGTGGGCGCAATAGACCCGCGTATCGGTAGGCAGTCCAGCAATCCGCCGCAGTGAATCCGCCAGCTGCTCAAAGGTGCCATCGAAAACCCTTCCGCAGCCGGCGGCAAACAGGGTATCGCCACAGAACAGCATGCCCTCGCCGTAATAGGCGATGTGTCCAGCAGTATGCCCCGGCACCTCCATCACATCGAAGACAATATCCAACCCTGGCAGGGACACCCGATCACCCTCACCCACCGGTCGGTTAAGACCCTTGATCTGGTTCTTTGCCGGTCCGCAGACCGGGATATCGGGATAAGCAGCCAGCAGTTCAGGAACACCGCCGATGTGATCGTAGTGATGGTGGGTCAGCAGGATACCGCTGAGTTCGGCGTCCCTGGCTTGTAACCACTCCAGCACGGGACTTTCATCGCCGGGGTCCACAGCAACAAACCGACCCAACCCCGGATCACCGATCATCCAGATGTAGTTATCTTCGAACGCGGGTACGGGGGTGATATCTATCATCAGAGTGCAGCGAATAGTCTGCTCAACTGGATGAATTCGCCAGCACCTGCAGTGGCGTCTCTTGCAGCACCCGGCTCACCGCCGCGAGGATGCCCGGCACGTCGAGACACGCATCCGCCAACTGCTCCTGTTGGCTGGCATGGTCGAGGAATCGATCAGGCAGACCCAGATTGAGCACCCGCACCGGGTGTCCGGCCCGCATCAGCGTTTCGTTCACCGCCGACCCGGCGCCACCCTGCAGGCTGTTCTCCTCCAGGGTCACCAGCAGCTCATGCTGGTCCGCAAGATCCAGGATAAGTTGCTCGTCCAGTGGCTTGATGAAGCGCATATTGGCCACACTAGCATCCAGGGTCTCGGCCGCCTGCAGGGCGTTGCCCAGCAGACTGCCGAAAGCCAGCAGCGCCACTCCCCGGCCATCACGGCGTATTTCACCCTGACCGATCGGCAAACTGACATTATCCTTGGTGACAGTCACCCCAGGGCCGGAGCCACGGGGATAGCGCACCATGGCCGGGCCTGAATACTCATAGGCGGTCTGCAATAGTTGCCGGCATTCATTCTCATCACCTGGCGCCATGATGATCATATTGGGCAGGGCACGGGCATAACTCAGATCAAAGCTGCCTGCGTGGGTGGCACCATCCGCCCCTACCGGACCGGCCCGATCTACCGCCAGGGTGACATCGAGATTCTGCAGAGCGATATCGTGGATCAGTTGGTCATAGGCCCGTTGCAGGAAGGTGGAGTAGATCGCCACTACCGGCTTCACCCCTTCGCAGGCCAGCCCGGCGGCAAAGGTCAGGGCATGTTGCTCGGCGATGCCTACATCGAAATAGCGTTTGGGGAAGCTCTTGGAGAAGCGCACCATACCGGAACCTTCACACATGGCCGGGGTAATCCCCACCAGACGCTTATCAACCTTGGCCGTATCACACAACCAGTCACCGAATACTTGGGTGTAGGTTTGACCTCCCCCTTTCTTCTCCATCTTTCCGGTATCGGGGTCGAACGGGGTGACTCCATGGTAGACGCAGGGGTCGTCTTCCGCCGGCTCATAGCCGCGTCCCTTTTGGGTGACCACATGCAGCAAGCGGGGACCGCGCATCTCTCGCATATTCTTCAGTGTGGCAACCAGGGTATCCAGATCGTGGCCATCGATGGGACCGATGTAGTTGAAACCCATCTCCTCGAACAGGGTGCCGGGCAGCACCATGCCCTTCATGTGCTCCTCCCAGCGTCCTGCCAATTCGCTGATCTGAGGCGGAAAAAAACTCAGTAAATTCTTGCTACCCTCCTTCATACCCGTGTAAATCTTGCCCGATAGCAGGCGCGAAAGGTGATTATTGAACCCGCCCACCGGTTTGGAGATGGACATATCGTTGTCGTTGAGGATCACCAGCAGATCCTGGTCCAGTGCGCCCGCCTGGTTCAGTGCCTCGAAGGCCATGCCCGCCCCCATGGCGCCGTCACCGATTACCGCGACCACCTTGCGGTTCTCACCCTTCTGCTTGGCCGCAACCGCCATACCGAGTGCAGCGCCGATGGAGGTGCTGGAGTGACCGGTGCCAAAGGTATCGTATTCGCTCTCGCTGCGTTTGGGGAATCCGGAAAGTCCGCCCTTCTGGCGCAGGCTATGCATCCGCTCACGGCGGCCGGTGAGAATCTTGTGCGGGTAGGCTTGATGACCCACATCCCAGACTAACCTGTCTTGCGGGGTGTTGAATACGTAATGCAGGGCGATGGTCAGCTCCACCACCCCCAACCCGGCCGCCAAGTGGCCACCGGTGCGGGAGACCGTATCGATCAGGAATTGGCGCAATTCCCCGGCCAACGCCTCTAACTGTGATGCGGGAAGTTGGCGCAGGTCCGCCGGAATATCCACCTTGTCCAGTAGAGGATACTCCCCGGAGCTATGGATTTTGCTGGACTGTTTACCCGGATGCGCCATAAAAAACCAACCCTGTTGCGTTGATGATTCTAAATCATTTGATTTAGTAAATAGAAAGTTTACCCCATCACTCAGTGTGGTGCATTTAGATAGGAGTGTTTTTCACATTTTGCACCTCAGAAAGTACAAAATCATGAAACGCGAGAGCAGCCGGTGAGAGTCGCTTATTCAGACGATAGACCATGTACCATTGGCGGTGTATGGGAAAATCCTCCACATCCAGTTGGATCAGGCGACTTGTCTCAAGTTCAAGTTCAACGGTATGCACGGAGACTACCCCGAGCCCCATACCAGCCCGAACCCCCTGTTTGATGGCTTCGTTACGGGTCATCTGCATTCCCTGCTTTATCTTCAAACCGTGTTCAGAAAAGAATCTTTCCATCGCCTGCCGGGTGCCTGAACCAGGCTCCCGCATTAAGAACACCTCTTCAGCGAGGTTTTCAAGCGGGATCTTCTGCATCCCACACAACGGGTGTTCAGGTGGCGCAACAACTACCAAAGGATTATCCATGAATGCCTTGAATTCAACCTCCACTTTTTCGGGTGGCTGTCCCATGAGGACCATATCTACACTGTTATCGATCAGCATATGAATCAGCTTTTCCCGGTTTGTGACATCCAACTCCAATTGAATACCGGGGTATCTGGTATGAAATGCCGCCAGCAGGCGGGGCGCAAAATAGTTGACGGTACTGGCGACGGCAATGCGCAGCCGTCCTCGGCTAAGCCCCCTCAGGGATTCAAGCACCTCCCCCATTTCCGCCAACTGACCATTGATGCTCTGACTGTAGTGAAAAACCTCATTGCCCGCTTCCGTGAGAGTGATTCGTTTGCCTAGTTTTTCAAACAATGCCGAACCGACAGAATCCTCCAGTTGATGAATCTGCATGGATACCGCAGGTTGGCTGAGATGCAACTCCTCCGCTGCTCGGGTAAAACTCAGGTTACGGGCAACCGATTCAAATAGAGTGAGTTGTCGGAAGGTGACGTTCATGGTTTAGGTTCTCACTACAGTGACAGGCTCGACTTAGCTCCAAAACATAATATTAACTTAACCACTCAACATGTATCATAAATTATCACTTATACATATATCGACAGATCGCCCGTGCAACCGCTCGGGTAATAGAGAGAACGTCGATGATGTTGTACCAACTGTCTTTAGGTAAATCGGTGTGGCTATCTTTGCTTCGAGGATCTCCCCCAGAAACAACCAGTATGCTTCATGAGACTCACACTTTAAGTCCTGATCAAGTATGTTCAGACATCCTGATCTCGCCCATTGGCCTTACGGCAACTCCAAAGCGG
>CBDVCD010000058.1:0-14893 GCA_965372385.1 uncultured Gammaproteobacteria bacterium
CCGAAAGGGCAAGAGTGTATCGAATGCCACTGGCAGGAAGATCCAGGCCTGACCCGGGAGTGGAACAACTCCCAGCACGGCCAGTCAGGGGTCAACTGCCTCGATTGCCACGGTACTGAAAAAGGTGACATAGACGCCTTCGAGCACGAAGGCCAGATGATCGCCATAATCGTCTCACCCAAAGACTGCTCAAAGTGTCATAACACCGAGTTCGAAGAGATGGATGGCTCACACCATTCTCACGCAGGCCGCATCCTGGCCTCGCTCGACAACCTGTTGGGTGAAGTGCTCGGCGGACCTGCAGCGGTTAATGTCGGTTGCCGTCAGTGCCATGGCGCCAAAGTAGAAATCGGTAAAGATGGCAAGCCAACCGGTGATACCTGGCCCAATACCGGCATCGGCCGCCTGAATCCTGACGGATCTGAAGGCTCTTGTACTGCCTGCCACGGCCGTCACCGATTCTCCAAGGCTCAGGCCCGTACTCCCGACACCTGCGGTAAGTGCCACGTGGGCCCGGATCATCCACATATCGAGGTCTATAACGAATCCAAGCACGGCATCATCTACCGCGCCATGATAGATGAGATGAACCTCGAATCCGACAAGTGGGTTGCCGGTATCGATTATTCCGCCGCACCCACCTGCGCCACCTGCCACATGAGTCGTGGTGGTAAGGAAGGCAAGACCCACAATGTGGGCGACCGCATCTCCTGGAACCTGCGTTCCCCCGTCTCCAACAAGATCAACCTGGTGAAGCTGGAAAACGGTCAGGAGTTCGATGTTCCTGAAGGAAAACCACTCCCTGCCGTGGGTGATAAAGCCAAAAATTCCACCGTCGTAGAGGTACTCACCTGGAAGGATCGCCGCAAGAAGATGCAGCAGGTCTGTCTCGCTTGCCATAGCGACAGTGTGGTCAATGGCCACTACAATCAACTCGATAAGTTTGTCGATCTCTACAATGAAAAGTTCGCCAAGCCATTGAAGTCCATCATGGGCGAGTTGAAGAAGGCCGGTTACATCACCAAGAGCCCATTTGACGACAAACTTGAATGGGTCTGGTGGGAGATCTGGCATCACGAAGGTCGTCGCGCACGCCATGGCGCATCGATGATGGGCCCGGACTACGCCTGGTGGCATGGCATCTATGATGTCGCCAAACACACCTACTTCGAGTTTATTCCGGAGATGCGTGAAGCCGTGCATAAAATAGACGGCAATGAAAAGTTTGCTGACGCCATGCTCCAAAAGTACCTCCGTCCCATCCCGGGTCACGCCTGGTATTTCGATGGCATGAGCAAGGAAGCTATCGATGCGGTCCGCAAGGGCTTCGAAGATCGTTATGGCGAAGGTGCTCTTGACTAGGAGAGACTGAGTCTAGCCGATACACCCCCTCCAGATCCCTTCTGGAGGGGGCCTTACCTCCAATCCACAAGATAATCAAAGGTAGTCATTGCAAATGCAACGTCTTCTATTCATTGCACTTACATTTACCTTGCTCGCTTCAGGCAATGCCTTGGGCAGCAATGGCACGGATGCTCTTCTCGATCTGAGCTATGAGCAGACCAAAGCTGGCAAACTGGATGATGCCCTGAGTACCCTGCAACAGGCTGTCAGTAAAGACCCAACGTCTTCACTGGCGCACTCCCGTCTGGGAGGCATCCGAGTGCTGCGTCAAGAGCACAGTGAAAGTATTAAAGATTTCCAACAGGCGATCATGCTGGATCAGAACAATTCATCAGCCTTCGTTGGCATGGCGGTAGCCTACCTGCACACGAGCCGGTATAGCCTGGCCAGAGCGGCATTGGATGAAGCGGCAAGAATAGATCCTGCAAAAAAGCCAGAGATTGACAAGGTTCTGGCATGGATCGAGCAACGCACTCAGTCTACTGCACACTAATCAACCCGTCATGCATTGCATGACACGCGGCCACCATAACATGACTGCATTTCTGCCTAGGAGATTCAGATGAAGAAAATGAAAAAACAGCTTTCCGCGCTCTTCGCCGGTCTGCTTATTGCCGGTGCAGCCACGGCCGGGGGCGTACGCTCCCCGAGCATGCTGGCGAATACCTGCGCCGGTTGCCATGGTACCGATGGAGCCAGTGCCGGCGACATCATGCCAATCATTGGCGGTATGGAGAAGGAGTACCTCACCACGGTACTCCTCGAATTCAAAACGGGGGAACGTGACTCCACCATCATGGGAAGAATCGCCAAGGGTTATTCAGACAATGAGCTGAAAGCGATTGCCTCGCACATGGCAAGCAAGCCCTGGGTCTCCAGCCCATTCAAGGCCAATTCTAAGCTGGCTTCCATGGGTAAGAAAATCCATGAAAAACAGTGTAAGACCTGCCATGAAGAGGGTGGGCGAGTACAGGAAGACGAGGCCCCGCGCCTGGCTGGTCAGTGGCCTGATTTCACCCTGCACTATCTCAAGTGGTGTCATGGAAAGGGCAAGCGCTGTGCACCACGTAAGATGGGGTCCCGTGTCATGAAGCTCTCCGATCAGGAGCTCAAGGCCATGGCTCACTACTACGCCAATGAGAAATAACCGCAGGGGAATAAACATGGCTCAATTTACTCGCAGAAACTTTGTTAAAGCCGCGGGCGCTTGCGCTGCGCTGGGTACCCTGGGAACCATCAGCCCCAACGCTTTCGGCAAAGGGAAGAAAGGCCGCGTGGTCGTCATCGGTGGTGGCTATGGCGGCGCCATCGCCGCAAAATACATCAAGATAGCTGACCCTGATATCGATGTATTACTGATCGAGAAAAACACCGATTATGTCTCCTGCCCGCTCAGTAATGAGGTGCTCAGTGGCGAGCGCAGCATTGGCAGCATCACATTCGACTATGTCAAGCTGAGCCGGAATCGCGGCGTGACAATCATGCAGGACGAGGTGGTGGAGATCGATGCCGCCAACCATTTCGTCAAGGGTTCAAGCGGTAGCAAGTACAGCTATGACAAGTTGGTCGTCTCACCTGGCGTGGACTTCTACTATGACAGGATCGAGGGCTACAGCGCCGAAGTGGCGAAAAAGATCCCCCACGCTTGGAAGGCGGGTCCTCAGACCACTACCCTGCGCAAACAGCTTGAAGCCATGAAGGATGGGGGCGTCTGCTATATCGCGGCCCCACCCAATCCTTTCCGTTGTCCGCCCGGGCCCTATGAGCGTGCCGCTCAGATTGCGATGTACTTCAAACACCACAAGCCCAAATCCAAGGTCATCATCCTGGATGCGAAGGACAAGTTCTCCAAGCAGGGCCTGTTCATGCAGGGCTACAAGAAGTTCTACGGCGACATGATCGAGTGGGTACCTGGCGCCGAAGGTGGCATCATCGAAGGGATAGACCCGGATTCCAACACCTTGATCGGTGAGGTGGACGAATACAAAGGCGACGTGGTCAATCTCATTCCTCCACAGAAGGCGGGCAAGATCGCCCATGTCGCCGGCCTGGCGGACGATTCAGGCTGGTGCCCGGTAAATCAGAGGACCTTCGAATCAACGCTGCATAAGGATGTGTTTGTAATCGGTGATGCCAGTATTGCCGGCAAGATGCCGAAGTCGGGTTATGCCGCCAACTCCCAGGGCAAGGTCTGCGCCGCCGCCATCGTGGCTACCTTGAACGGCAAGGAGCCGGGGGAGCCCTCCTATGTCAACACCTGCTACAGCATCATTGCCCCTGAGTGGGGTATCTCGGTAGCAGCCGTCTATCAACTGGTGGACGGCAAGATCGTCGGTGTGAAGGGGGCTGGCGGTCTGTCACCCATGGATGCGAAGCCCGAAGTTCGCGCCATCGAGGCCCAGTTTGCCCGCAGCTGGTTCAAGAACATTACTTCCGATATGTTTACCTAGTTCGTGTCATCTCCCCCTCCCTAACCTCCCCCTGCGGGAGGGAAAGGAAGGGAGGGATAGATTAACGCGAACGTTGGATAGCCGGCATGCATCTCCGTGGGTGTCGGTAGCAGGGATGCTACCGTCAAGCCTACAGGGAAGTATTCACGGCGTCCCATGGAGGTGCATGTCGGCTATCCTATGAACTGTTTAGTAAAAGCGCCGCGACCGTGGCGCTTTTTTTATCCGAGTGAAAAACCCTATTCAGTGTCGCTGGGTCCGAGATCGGCGATGTGCCTGGTTGGTGAGGTGTCGGCAGCAGGGATGCTGCCGTCAAGCCTCCATGGATGGATTCACGGCGTCCTCACCAACCAGGTACATCGCTGACGAATCTATCTGATAGCCGATCTACCAGGGACCGTCGTAGCTGTCTGACGCGATGGTCTCCGCCCGAATCGTCGCGCTCTCGAACATCCTCTTGAAACGGGCGACTACTGGCAGATCGGCATCCTCGAACAGGTTTTGCAGGTGTCCAAAGGAGAGGGCCTGATATTGCAATTCCGCGGTAACGGTCAGGTTGCTGCTGCCTATGTTCGAAATCCTGTATTTCACGACATCGCTGCCGTCGATGAAATCGACATCGTTCATTGCAGCTCCGACAACCGGCACATCACTTGACTCAAGGTCGACTTTGTCGAAGCCACTGGGGGGCAGGCGGTTATCCTTCACATAACCCGCGGCCCGCAACAGGGTATGGGTCACTTCGCCAGCGCTATCCATCATGATGGGTTCATAGGACTGGACCTGGTCCGGGCTGGTTATCTCTTCATAGTGTGGTTCGTAGGTTGTGTTGTTAATGTCAGTGTTGAGGCCCTCCACACTGCCATCATCGTCTACACCCATTTTACCTGATTCAAACAGCACCGCGCCGCTATCACTATCCGTCACCACAAGATGGATAAACATGCGACGGGAGGGATAGGCCGTGGGCAGCTTGTGCCCGGTCAGGTTGGTGACCCTGACATCGAGGCTCAGCTCACTGCTGACAAGCGCTGGGTTAAGGATATCAAGCGTCGCCGCGGTCTTGAGAAAGGCGCGGTTTCTTGTGATCGCCTGGGCAAAACCCTGGGCGGTCACCCCCAGTTCGACCCTATTGCTGTCCAGGATCTCCAGCATCACCGTATTGGCGCCCAGCATGTCGTGTTTGGTGAACCCGCTCCTCTCTGCAAGCCATACCGGTCGGTTTGAAATTTTCACCGCATCATCCAACTCCGGCATATGGCAAGCCTGGCAGCTCTTTTCCTGGGTTCCGTCTGTCACGAAATCGCTGTTCCGCCATTCCGTGAAAACCATCTGCTCGGGAAACATATTGTCTGGATCATCAACCGTAGGGGTCTTCAGATCGTGGCAGCTGGCGCACAGCTCGGAGGTGCCGGTATGGGTACCCTGCTTGGGCGTGAACGCCACATCCATCTGCATGGGCTCAGCGATGGGATCGGCATACTCTCCATAGGCGGGCCGGTCGACCCGATTCATATATTCGGCAACCACGAATCCGCCTGAGGTCCCCCCATCAGGCAATCCATCACCGTCGCCATCCTCAATCTGGTGGCAGAGGGTGCAGCTCACCCCATCCGCGGCATGCTCGAAATAGGCATTGTCCGGATCGAGGAAACCCAACCCGAAGATCTGCGGCTCGATGTCATCCTTTATGGCGCTGTCGTTCGCCATCGGCGCATGGCAGCGGGAGCAGGCATCATTGATGAAATCGGTAAGTTGAGGGTTTCGCTTCAACTCGGAGGCGACCTTGGCCTGCCAATAAGGATCACGCGTGGCGTTAGCCATCATGCTGGTAGACCAGGTGCTGACGATAGAAATATCATTCACCCCATCCGTCAGGGCATCATGGCAGAAGCTGCAGTTGCCCGAGCCACTGTAGTGCTCACCGACAAACCTGCTGCTGTCGTCCACCACTGTGGTATCAGTAGAATCGTCACCCGAGCCGCCACCACAACCGACGATAAAAAAACCGCTCAATGAAATTACCGCCAGCAATCGGCCAAAAGAGGTGAATCTTCCGGTCTGACTGTTGTTATTCAGTTGCATGCCCTGCTCCATATCCTGCCCAAGTGTAAAAAAACACCACATTATATAGGGGAAAGCGCCAATTCGATATGCTGATAAATCCTACGAGAAGATCGATAGATCACTACCTGTCCGTGGCACTCCGCAAACCCCATGCTTCATCCAACAGATTCCCCGTCAGCTCCACCCCCTCGAAGTTCGCCTCCTTCAGATTGGCTTGGCGGAAATTACAACGATGCAGCGTTGCGCCAGTGAAATCAGCCCCATAGAGATTCGCCGCCTGGAAATCGGCGTATTCCAGATGGCTGTTGCGAAAATTGGCCCCTTTAAGATTGGCGCCAGCCAGGGACGCGCGCAGCAAGCGGGCATGGGAAAAATCGATCCCTATCAGATTACCGGTGAGAGTCACCCCTTCGAGATTGGCGCCCCGCAGATTCGCTCCCTGCAATTTTGCCCCATTGAGACGGGCATTGCGCAGATCGGCATCCTGCAGATCCGCCTCGATCAGAAGCACCTTTTTCATCTCCGCATCGCGCAGTGAAGCGCCACGCAGGCGCGTAGCCGTCAGATCGGCCCCCAGCAGACGCGCCTCACGCATATCGATGCCGCTGAGATCGAGCCCAGACAGATTGCTAAAGCGCAGATCAACGGCAACGAGCGATGCCCCGATCATGGTCCGGACCTTGCTCAAATCCACGGCCCGCAACCTGGCCCTTTGCAAATCTGCGTTACTGAAGTCAGCGGCTTGCAGGTTCGCCTGAACCAGTGAAGCATCCGTCAAATCGGCCCCACTGAGATTTGCTCCCATTAGATTGGCGCCTTCAAGATTGGCCTCGCGTAAAACCGCGCCACTCAGATCGGCCCGGGAAAGATCCGCCCGGCTCAGCCTGCCCAGCTCCAGTTGCTGATTTCGCATATCGGCACCCGCCAGATTGGCCCGACCCAGGCTGGCCCCCTGCAGCCTGGCCTCAGTCAACCGGGCATTTCGCAGATCGGCCTTGTAGAGCAACGCACCGCTAAGATCAGCGCCACGCAGATCGGCCCCCCTCAGATCGGCCTCACGCAGGTCGGCCTGTTGTAACTTCATCCCACTCAGATCCGCACCGGACAGATCGCATCCCGGGCAGTTACCGGTCTCTCTGAGTTGCCTCAGTTCATCATTCGCGGCCTGGGTAACGCACAGTGGATAACCTATAAAAAGGATTAGAAAAAGAATGTGATGGACTGTTTTCATAATAATACGTACTTTCTAATGCTGGATGAAACGATCTCTGTCTTCGACCACGTTAACCCGCAGCCCCAGCTCCACCGGCACGCCGGCCTTGCCCTTGCAGATCCACTCGGTGTGCGGCTCGAAGAGGGAGAAGACCTTTTCCTCATGGGGGATGCGTTCACCTTGGAGCACCCGATGGATGGGATTTGGTGCATCTTCCGCTCCCGAACGTCGATCTCAGGTCGGTAGGGGCGAGCGCTTTAATGTAAAATCAAAGCCTTACGAAACAACGGTAGAAAACTGCCGGCAATTACCGATTTATTCTTCGGCTCCGTTGCGATAGTGTAACATTTTGTTTTTAATGCCGTTTATGACTTTCTGTCCAAGCACTAATTATTACTGTTATTTCCAAGAATCCTGATTCTTTGGTAACCGGTTATTATCGTCGATGAGCAAGACCTGATGCGGTGGCGTATCGCTCCATTGCCACAACACCAAATTCTTACTGTTGTCAGGGGCGTTGCGTGCATAGGAAGGCACGATAATGCCGGCAGCGCCTGATTTAATCAGGCGTTCGGCAAACTGCCAGGTTGGCGGCGTTTGTTTCAGGGTAAGTATCATTTCCCATGCGCTGGATAATTCTTCAAGTGTGGTTTTTACTCGGGCATGAACATTATGTTTGGTCAGGTCGATAATATCTGTGCAATCGACTTCATAGGTACAGAGCGTTACCGGTTGAGGACGATGCGGAAAACCTTGGTTGTATTCGGCTAAGGCCAGGGTGGGACTCAAGGCCAGATAGAGTGCCGGGATGCCCTTGGGATTAAATCGACCCCCATGCACTTTCGCCCCCTCACCCGAAAGTGGATCGAATGACCAAAACGGGTTGTGAGTCCGGTAGGCAAGTCCCTTGAATCGCACTTAGGCAAATCCACCTTCCGCGACTCGGTTCAGATGCTCAAGCACCGCATCGGCCATGCCACGCTTGACCAATTCTTCCGGAGTCAAGTCACCAAAACTCGGCAAGGCTTCGGAACGATACCAAGCATAGGCCTGCATAGGTGTGCCACACCAGGGTAAGACGCGATTCAAGATCAGCACGATATCCCGCAGGCGCTTTTGGGAAGCCTTTGATTGGGCGCGATGCCGTTTGGCTACGGTGTCTGGGGAGAGCCCAGAAAATACCGCCACCTCCTTGATTGTGGTATGAAACTCATCAGCAACTGCCTTTGGGCTGATAAATCCAGACTCATCTATCAAATGGGCTATGAGTTCAGTCATGCCTATGCCATATATATATACCGTAATTACGGTATATATATATGGCATTTTAATGAAAGATGCAAGACGAGCGCATTAAAACACTGGGGATCTAGGAGGCTGTCGGGTTTAACCGTTTGAAGCGAAAATCACTGGGGGCGAATCAAATCAGTTTATCAAGCGAGGCGAATAGCAGGGCTATTTAACGAGTTTGATAAGCTGAGTTGATCGTCATCCAGGGATTTGCAGCCAAACAGTGTTAAATCCGACAGCCTCCTAGGGTCAAGTACCTAAAAACGGTGTTAACGCTTCCTATGATATGAGAAGACAATAGATAGTCTCAACAGGTCCATACCGTTTTCTTTCTGAAGCCCTTTCATCATCAATGAAAATCTTCAAGGAGGTATCACTGGAAAAACAACAATCCAAATGATCAACTCCGTCCGGAGGATATGGAGAATGAAGGCGCTACGGGCCGCAAGCCCTCCTACAGTGTCGAGACCGCTTCGGATGGATCCGACATATGGAAGTCCACCAAGTCCTGTTTCGACGGTGATGGGGACTTTATCGATATCGAATCGGATACAGGCGACCCAACAGCCATCAGTATGGGGACCTACTTTGAAAATGGCCCATTCGCCGTGACGGAAACCGATTCCACGCTGGCGGGTAGTGATCCCCAGCCCTTCTCGGCGGATCTGACCAGGGCCTTCACCAATGCCATGTACACCACGATCGCTCGAGACCCCTTCGAGAGGCCATGAGGAGATAGTCAGTTTGTTGTCCCAAGGCCATTCATAAGAGCCGGATAACGGCAGCTTAGACAATTACTGGCCACCGGCAGATTTGAGTCTCTACACTTAGATTTTTGAGAAACGTGAATGTAGAATAGGCCGATTCTTAAATTGGAGATAACAAATGTCGCAACAGCAGCAATATTTCGACAAGGCCATTGCACTCATTGACGCCGCGAATAGCGAAGACCCAAACCAGGAAACAGTGGATGGCAAGGCTTGGCCAAAAGAACTCCTTTACTCGCATCGGATGTCTGGCATGCTACAGCGTTATACCCCGGACGCCGACGACGCTATAAAGCTGGCGATTCATGCACAGCATATTCAGCGCTGGAAATCTGTCCGAAGTGAGTATCCAGAGGGTCGTCAAGGGTACCTGCAGTGGCGCACTGGATTATACAAATTTCATGCTGAAACCACGGCTAAGTTTTTGTCGCAGGCAGGCTACGATGAAGATTTTATCGAACGGGTGAAACAAGCCGTAGGCAAACGTGCACTCAAGGTAAATCCGGACACCCAACTGCTGGAAGATGTCGCTGATTTAGTATTCATCGAACACTACATGTTGGATTTCGCCGGCAAGCATCCCGAATACGATGAGGAGAAATGGCTCGACATCATCCGCAAGACCTGGAAAAAGATGTCTGATCGGGCTCAACAATTTGCACTCTCAGGTAACATCATACTACCTGAGTCCCTGATTCCTCTCATTCAAAAAGCAGTATCCGGCAGCTGACAAGCCCAATGCCGCTGGGAAAGGGACATTTCTAATGAAATTTGATTGTTCACGTGACTCATGGGAGGAGTGTCGTTACAAATAGAGGGGGAGTAACCCTAATGAAGACAAAATTGATGATCATTGTGCCACTGCTAGTCCTGATTGCCACAGGCTCTCCAGCAGCAGATCCAGTTAGTACTCATGTGCTTGAAGCCCGTAATATTGTCAATCGGTTTTTCGGTTCATTAAAAGGCGAACTTCAAGCCGCTTTGGAAGAGGGTGGCCCGGTCACAGCCATCAGTATATGTAAACTGAAAGCTCCAAGACTCACAAAAGAGTTTTCTTCGCTATCAGGTTGGTATATAGCAAGAACCTCACTTAAATTACGTAATCCAAACAATCATCCCGACGCTTGGGAGAAAAATGTCTTGGAGCAATTTGAGGTGCTGGATACCAATGGCGAAGATCTGACAAATATGGAATATTCAGAAGAGATCCTGATTGATGGTAAGAAGATATTCCGCTACATGAAGGCGATCCAGATCCAGGATCTCTGTCTTAATTGCCATGGTGAGCATATCAAACCGGGTATCAAACGAATACTCACACAACTCTATCCTAACGACCAGGCCACTGGTTTCAAGAAAGGTGATCTACGGGGGGCCTTTACCTTGGCTAAATCGTTAAGAAATCTGGATCAGTAATAATTCGTTTTGGTACGAAGGTATGAGGATAATAATAAGATGACGCTATCCTTTATTCCTCTCTAGAAAAGGGAATCGTCCCCTATTTATTGATTCATGGTATACGTCCCCTGCTATTTATTCGACAGCAATCTCTACCTGCTTGGCATCAGCACCCTATTCTGAGCCACTGAACCCGCAGGTGCAAGAGAAAGAAAGGGGGTCGGAATTAAAAGGGCCTGGCTCGAATTAATTACCGGTCGTATAATACGATTGTTTACCTTGTCACATGTTTTCCATATTAAATACGACCCTGGCCCCTTTAGCCCTGGCCCCTTTAGCCCTCAAATATTCCAGGAGCATGGGTACAAACGGTCATCTGCACAAAGCCAGCCGGCTGTGCATTATTGCCATGCAAGAATAACCCCCCGTAACTAGCGGGACTTTTCGGCGGCTGGTCTGGCCGCCCGTTTTTTGCTGACCTTGGTGGACTTTGCGGGTTTTTCCCCGGCCGCTTCGGTTTTAGCGGCCTTGGCGGTTTGCCTCTTTGCGGCCTGAGCGGGTTTAGGCGGGGGTGGCGTGTCCCCACCGGCATCGGACTGGGTGCCTGATTCCGCCATTTCTTTTGCCCGGTCCAAGGCCTTACGCGCCTTTTCCTCGGCGGCATCGAGCCTCTCCTGAGCCGCCTTGGCTTCTTCGAGGGCACGGGCGGCATCTCCCTGATCCTTGGCGCTTGCCTTGGCCAGGGCCTGGGCGGTACGCGCCTGGGCCTCGGCTGTCTTGGCCTGGGACCGAGCGGTTTCGGCCTGGGCAGCGGCGGTATCAGCTTGGGCCCGGGCCTCCATATCCAATTGCGCCTGGGCATCGGTGATGCTGCGTGCCGCATCGGCCATCATCGTCTTGCGTGCCTGAGCAATCTCTTTATCCGTTGTCTGCTTGATCGCGGCGATCTCTTCCTGGGTCTCTGATTTCATGCGCTCAATCACGGTGCGGGCCTCGTTGCGGGCCTTTTCCGCCTGCTCTTTGGCATCGGCCGCCTGCTTGAGGGCATCAGTCACCTCGGTTTGCGCCTGGGCCGCCTTGGCTTGAGCCTCGGCTTGTAACTGGGCGGCCTTTGCCTCTGCCTTGGCAGCGCGTGCCTTGGCGGTAGCGGTCTCTGCCTGGGCCTCTGCCTGGGCGCGGGCAACCTTCTCCTGGGCCTGTGCAACCTCGAGCTGGGCTTTCGCAATTTCGGCCAGTTCCTTGGCGGTGGCTGCCAGCTGCTTCATCGATTTGTTTTCTCTGGACATGGATTTAGGCTCTCCTCTGAGTGTATAAATGTAAGACTTTCGCCCTGCTCACCTACCAGCGACGTTTTTTCTGTATCGGGTACGCTTCGCGGGGACTGGCTTGTGATGGTGATATGCATATTCCCGCTACGGCTTGAAATGTTACAGTATTGTGACAAGCATTGGGAAACAAATTATTGTTCCAACAGAAAGTCACTGGCCTCCCCGAAAGAAGATCAAGGTCAGAGAAGATCAGGGTCAGGTATAGATAAGTAGCTTTTTTCTGTTAACTTCCAGCGATGGCTAGGCCTGTATGATTCAAATTTGTCCGGTGCGCTCTATCACGTTACTTCTTGTGGTGACAGACGCGAAGTAACCTATGAAGACGATGCAGATCGGGAGCTATTCGGGCAGGTAATTGACGGGTATCTGGGGTCAGAAATCAAAGGGGCAATCAAAGGGGCCAGGATCGAATTAATTACCGGTCGTATATATAGACTGTTCGCCTTGTCACATGTTCTCCATATTAAATCCGACCCTGGCCCCTTTTGCGGGTGGGCATCCACTGCTTGGGTAGTGGCGCGATACTGAATGCCGCCATGGGACCCTGTAAAGGCAAGGGAAGTGATGAGCAGTCCCTGCTCAGATCGATACTCGATACTCTTGAATCGGGTGTAACAATCTGAAACAGGCGTGAAACACACTGTACGATTTGAGAAATAGCCGAGAAATATCTCCTGCATAGAATCTCTCACCTAGAAAATACGACAGGTTGTCGCATTTTCGCAAGAGAAAAGCATCAAGATCTACAGAATGCTTCAATGGTGGAACCGCGGCGCCACAGCAAGATGTGGTAACGGCATACCACCCTTTAATACCACTAGGAGATACAGTATGAAATCATCCACACTTACCCTGCTGCTCGGCCTGAGTCTGGTCACCGGCACCGCCCTGGCCAATGACACCGACTTGATCGACGAGGCGACCATGGACGTAATCAGCAACGAACAGGACGCCGCCGAAGTCGACATCCCTACGATCTCGCTGGAGATGGAGCCCTCCTCCGAGCCGCTGGCCGATGCCACCGAGCTACGCAACGAGATCCAAGAGCGCACCATCGACGCCAAGGCCGAATTGGACCTGGCCATGGCTGAGATGCGTGAGGTGCGTAACGAAAATGTCGAAGAGCGCTGCAACGACCTGCGTGAAGAGACCAAACGCGAGCTCGTTCGCCACGAAGAGATGTAGACCAAGTAGTTCGGCATGAAACGCAGCCTCCCCTCGACCAAGGGGAGGTTTATTCTGTTTGCCCTACCCGTAATGCAATGCCGAAGAGGCAATGCAACCACTGTAAGACAAAGCAAATGTGTCGTGACGATCAGGATGCGAAGCAGAATATCCAAGTCCCGCATTCACCCCCGCTTGTCATGACAGCCGTTGTGCCCCGGCTGCCCTGAGTCCGTGCCGCTTCGCCACACCATTGCTTCGCTCGGTGCTGGCTACAGAACCTCGTTCTTTCGCCACTCCGGACATACGCCCGGCCTTTGCTTTACTCACCATGGTGAACAGCGAATGAAAAAACTGATTTTAACCCTGCTGCTTGTGTTCGCAACGGCGGGCATGGCCCAGTCCGCCGACAACGCCGACAGCAGCTTTAAGGCGGGACTGAAGGCCTTTCGCAGCGGCGACTATCAAACCGCCCTGGGACACTTTGAACAGGCCAGGCGGCAGGGACTGAAACGGCCCGCGCTCGATTACAACCTGGGCGTCAGTTACTACAAACTCAAAGACTACCACCGGGCGCGTGATGCCTTCCTCCGCGCAGCATCCCACACAAGCATCCGTCCCTTGGCCTACTACAATCTGGGACTGGTTGAACTGCGTCTCGACAACAAGCAGGAGGCGATGCGCAGGTTCCGCGAGGCCCGCGACGCAGCCCAGGACGAACGCCTGCAGGGTCTGGCCGAGCGCATGCTGGCTAAACTCGAAGGCCAGCCAGTGGAGGCGGCGCCCAGAGCAGACAAGGCCTGGTGGCTGGCCAGCGTGAGCCTCAATGCCGGCTATGACGACAACCTGATCGACCCCAGCGATGAATTGAGCAGCAACGAAGGGGACGGTTTCTACGAACTATTCGCCCTTGCCAGTGGTCCCCTAGTGGGTACCTACAACGACGGCATCCGCCTCGACCTTAGCGCCTTTGCCATCCGCTACCAGGAAATAGATGCCTACGACATGAACGTCCTGCGCGGCGGGGTGAGCAGCGTCAAGCCCCTGGGGGCATGGCAAAGCCGTCTGGGGCTTGAGCTGGAGCGCAGCACACTGGGTGATGACAGCTATCTTGGCGGCGTCCATCTGCTCGTCTCCACCGAGCGTATCTTCGGTGACAAGCGTCTGAGACTGCGCTTCCGCGCCACCGACTTCACCGCCCTGGAAGAGAGCCACGACCCACTCGAAGGTCAACGCTACCAGTTCGACGCCGAACTGCGCCGGAAGATCGCCCGTCAGAGTCATTGGCGCATCGCCTACCAACTGGAGTTCAACGAGCGCGAAGACCTGGCCACCCCCACCACCTTCACTAGTTTTTCACCCACCCGCCACAACCTGCGCCTGGCCGGCGAAATCCCGCTGTCCCCGGAATGGACCCTGGGCGGCGACCTGCGCTACCGCCTCAGCCGCTACAACGACGACCACCTCTTCAGTGATGGCAGTTCGGACAGACGCGAGGACGTGCAGCTCCAGACCAGGCTCAAGCTGCGCTACGCACTGTCCACCAACTGGGAGGCGCAGCTCGAGTACAGCTACACCGACAACGACTCCAGCATTGACGGCTACGACTACGACCGCAATCTCTACCTGCTTGGCATCAGCACCCTGTTCTGAGCCACGGAGTTTGATCTATTGAAGAGGCGAATAAATCTGTTTCCCGAACTATACTTTAAATTAAAAGGGCCAGGTTAGAATTAATTACCGGTCGTATAATAGATAGCTGAAGTTTTACGTTTTTTCTAAGCAGTCAGAAAATTTTTAGCGCATTATGAG
>CBDVCD010000059.1:0-14791 GCA_965372385.1 uncultured Gammaproteobacteria bacterium
CTGGGAGTTTCTGCGGCGTAATCCGGCATATCGTGACCAGTGGCAGACCTTTATCATGACCTGGCGGGAGTTGGAAGCGGCCTATGGCAAGCCCTCCCAGCGCGATATCGCTGCCTGGAAGCGCGATCCAAGGGCCTGGGTGCCGGCGAAGGAATGTGCCGGGAGTGACTGTAAGGTCGATGGTGACAAGGTCCTGATCGAGTGCGCCCTGGGTGCGCGTTGGGGCTTCTATAAATTCCCGCCAGATCCCGCGGATGATGATCCTGTGGGTGAAGGGCGGCTGACCTGGCGGGAGGTCGAGTCAGTCCCCTGCCTGGTGGGCGTCGATGAGAACTGCCATAGGGAATCGGTGGAAAATGTCCAGGTAAGCTTCGATCTTGCCTTGCCTCTGGTCGCCCAACTGCTCTCCGCCAAACGCCAACTGCAGATTGAGCAGCGTAGACGTATCAAGTCTGGCTTGATCCTGTCCCCCCGAATCACGGCGCACGGGGAATCGCTCCGCCGCCAGTTGCGCCTGCTCGATGCCTTGGAGGTTGGAGCGGAGCCTGAGCAGATCCGCTTACAACTCTATCCTGATGCGTTCACAAAATTAGCTGAGGAGCGCCGATCGGCGTTAGGGCTGCGGGATCGGGACTATCGCCAACTGCTGTTACTCGAATAGGGGGCCCTTAAAGATAAATTCCCATAGCCAGAAAGAGCATGCTCAAGATCAGAAAGATGATCGCGGAGGATTTCCACATCGTATAGTTTAGCGTTTGGGCATTTTTATTCTTGGTCACCACTGCAAGCACGCTCGCGATAAAAAAAAGACCGGCGGCTACATACGCGATTACCTTTAAATATTCTATTTTTATCTTTGTCGAACCTGTGACGCCACTGCCAATGGTTTCAAATTTGTTGGCCAAGACGGGATCGAGACAGAGAAAGGTTAGACCAATAAAAAGCATCAATAAGAGGGTTCTGGAATGGGCTGAACTCACATGTTTTCTCCAGTGATTAGAATAATCCAAGCAACTATTCAGCCTCTGTAGGAGCTGCCCATGGCTGCGATTAGCGACGCTAGTCGCTTTGTGTGAAGAGGCCGAAAAGGCTATCGCCTTTGGTCGCAGCCATGGGCAGCTCCTACGACGCATTTTCCGTGTGAAGACATGGGAATGACATAGGGAGCTGAATAGTTACTAATCCAATAGGTAATCCGGGTCCTTTGTATAGGACAATATGTTGGATATAGCGGAACATCGACTGACCACTTTAACCTTTCGTTGTAAAGATCATGCAATGCAGGGTGGGCGGTGCCCACCCTGCCAGAAACAACCAATGAATTTCGTATTGATCTACCGCTTATGCAATGAAATCGGTTTTACCAAGGGGGTTGGCAGCTTCCCTCTCCCAAGATGTCTCAGTGCTGTGCTGGCCTCAGCGTAGTCAGATAAGCCGCAAGCTGTGAGCGGCAGGCCGCCCACTGTTCGGCTGACTGTTCCACCTTGTATATACCGATGCAGCCTTCAAGTACCGCAATCACAAAACGTGAAACGGCGCGGCTGTCGATCTCATCCCGGATGTAACCAGGCTTTTTACTCTGTTCGAATACTGTCGTGAACGCCTCGATCCAGTTGTCGATTAATCGGGCGATGCGTTGCCGAAAACCTGCGTCCTGGGTCGACATCTCCTGGGCCAGGTTATTCAAAGGGCAGCCATGCTCACGCATGGCAGGCGGGATACGCTCTCCCAGGGTATCCAGCATGCGGGGCAGATCCTCTACTGGATCCACTATTTTGGAAAGGGGTTCGAGCCAGACCGACTCGATCAGTGGCTTGATCTGTTCCTCCAATACCGCATAACCCAGTTCCTTTTTGCTGCCGAAGTGGTGATAAAAGGCACCCTTCTGCAGGCCGGACAGACGTAGCACCTCATCGACCCGCATGCCCTGGAATCCATGAGCATGGATCTCCTGAAAGGCGGTCTGGAGCAGGCGCTCACGGGTTTGTCGCGGATTTCTGGCTGCCATTGTCTGCTACCTCATTGATGCTACTTTGTCAGATTAGAAATCTGAAATGCTTTCCCTGGCTATCTTGCATGAAGGTTCCTTCTCCCTACAGGGAGAAAGACAGGATGAGGGGGATTAAAAGGAAAGCTGCCTTATATAAACCCCCTCACCCCGTCCCTCTCCCGCGAGGAGAGGGGGCATATGATCAGGCCTCTAGATAATCTGACATAGCAGGATTAAGCAATATGAAATTTCCTTACACCAAGTATAGACAAACTAGTTGGTCTGTTCTATCCTTTGATCAAACAGACTAGTTGGTCTGATGTTTGGATGGTTTGAAATGCCCATCCTGGCGGCAAAAAGAGAGGAGAAAAACGGCATGACTCACGACAACCCGAAACAGACCCGCGCTTGGCGGCTATTCTGGTGGATTACTGCTTTCCCAAAGAGATTTATCTTGCTGGGGTTGGTGCTGATCATCGCCTGCGCCGTCTTCATCCCGTCCCTGGTCAAGGACACCCGTTCGGATGCCTTCCTGCCGGATGACGAACCGGCGCTGGTCTATCGCGATAAGGTCAAGGAGATCTTCGGCCTCACCGATCCGATGGTGATCGCCGTGCTCAACGAAGGTCCGCGGGGCGTATTCAATCCGCATACCCTGGGGTTGGTGGGCTGGCTGACTGAAGCGGTCAGCAAACTGGACAACGTGGACCCCGACCGAGTCACCAGTCTCGCCACCGAGAACAATATCACAGGCGATGAGGAGGGGATGCGGGTAGAGCCTTTCTGGGAGGTGGCGCCCGA
This sequence comes from uncultured Gammaproteobacteria bacterium, assembly GCA_965372385.1. Lineage (GTDB taxonomy): Bacteria > Pseudomonadota > Gammaproteobacteria > Chromatiales > Chromatiaceae > JASJBU01. The sequence goes on from CBDVCD010000059.1 coordinate 2,792, forward strand.
CAGTCAGGCGCAGGCCGACAGGGTGCGGGCCGCGGTCATGGACTTCCCGCTCTATCTGGGCAGTCTGGTCGCGGAAGATGGCAGTGGCACCCTGATCCTGGTCGAGGTGCTCGACCCGGCTCGCGCGCAACCGCTCTATCAACAGCTATTGGCGCTGGCTGAGCAGGCCTCCACGCTGGCTGGCGAACAGATTCACATTGCAGGAGAGGGGGCGGTCAGCGGTTATCTGGGCAGCTACATCGATGCCGATGCCCAGCGGCTGAATCCGCTGGCAGCCCTGATCATCACCCTGGTGCTTTTCATGGCCTTTCGTACCCTGCGCGGCGCACTGCTGCCCAATTTCGTGGTACTGGCCACTGTGGCCTCGGCCCTGGGTCTGATGGCCGCTGCCGGGGTGAGCTTCTTCGTCATCACCAATGGTCTGCTGCCGGTGCTCATCGGTATTGCCGTGGCCGACTCCATTCACATCTTCAGCCAGTACTACGAGGAGCAGGCCCGCCACCCGGAGGAGAGTCCGCGCAAGATCGTGGTGCGTACCATGGTGCACATGTGGCGCCCCATCAGCATGACCACCCTGACGACCCAGGCCGGATTTCTGGGCCTCTATCTGGCCTCGGTGATGCCGCCCATGAAGTATTTCGGTCTGTTCGCCATGGTGGGCGTGGGTGCTGCCTGGCTCTTCTCCATGACCGTGGTGCCGGGCTGGTTGAGTCTGCTGAAGCTCAGGCCCAGCCCGGCCTATCGCTCTGAGGCCTCGCAGGGCGCTGCCCGGGCCGATGCCTTTGGTCGCATCATGACCGTGTTTGGCAGGGGTGTAGTGCGGCGTCCCGGGATGGTGTTGATGCTTGCCGCCATCCTGGGTGTCGTGGGCATCTACGGCGCCACTCAGTTGGAGCTCAACGAGGCGCGCATTCGGGTGTTTCAAAAAGACGAGCCCATCGTCCAGGCGGATCGCACGATCAACCGGGTATTCGACGGGGTGCACTATCTCGACATCCTGATCGAAACGCCGCAGGCCGAGGATATCTTCAAGCCGGAAAACCTCGAGCGCATCGAGGCACTGCAGGCCTATCTCGAAGGCCTGCCCCATGTGGGCGGCAGCACATCGGTGGTGGATTATCTCAAGCAGATGAACCGCTCACTGAATGAAGGTCGGGCGGATGCCTATGCCTTGCCGAATGACAAGGATCTGATCGCCCAGTATTTCCTGCTCTATTCGGCCAGTGGTGATCCAACCGACTTCCAGGAGGAGGTGGACTACGACTACCGCCTGGCCAATCTTCGGGTCAGTTTGGATTCGGGCAAGTACTCGGATGAGAAGGTCGTGATCGAGGCCGCCCGGGACTATATCGACAGGACCTTCAACGCCCCCGATATTACCGCCAACCTCTCCGGCCGGGTCAATGTGGACTACCACTGGATCAAACGCCTGGGCGACACCAACTGGGGCAGCGTGGCGGTTGCCCTGTTGCTGGTCTGGTTGATGGCCTCACTGGCCTTCCGCTCCCTGGTGGCCGGTTTTGTCACTGTCTTGCCGGTTACCCTGACCGTGTTGTTGGTATATGCGGTGATGGCCTTCAGCGGCATCTGGCTCTCCATCAGCACCTCCATGTTCGCTGCCATCGCGATAGGCCTGGGGGTGGATTTCGCGGTGCACACCATCGAACGGTTGGAGGTCCTGCTGCGCGACGAACAGCGTTCTTTGGACGAATCGATCAGCCTGCTCTTCCCCTCCACCGGCCGGGCGCTGCTGTTCAACTTCCTGGCGTTGGCCCTGGGTTTTGCGGTGTTGGCCAGCAGCAAGGTGGTTGTCCTGCAGGAGTTCGGCAGCATCGTCGCATTGGCGGTCACGCTGAGCTTCCTGACTAGCCTCAGCCTGTTGCCTGCCATCGTGAAGGTTTTCCGGCCGCGTTTCCTGGGTTTTGCAAAAGGGCTGCAACCCAGGGCGATGCAACCGGAAACCTCGCGGGTTTGAGATTCAACACAGCTATCGGAGAACAATCCTATGAGTACTACAGACATGCAATACAGTGGTCGCCCGACCGCCATGATCACCGGCGGTTCCAAGGGCATCGGGTTCGAGCTGGCGAAACAGTTCGCACGTCATGAACATGACCTGGTACTGGTGGCGAGAAATGAGACAGCCCTCGAAAGAGCAGCCGATCAATTGAAGCAGGACCATGGTTGCAAAGTAACCACCATCGCCCTCGATCTGAGCGCGAATGCTGCGCCGGCGGAGCTCTTAAGGCAATTGGAAGCCAAGGGCATCCGGGTAAATGTCCTGGTCAACAACGCAGGTGTCGGTGACTATGGCCCCTTTGTTGATAGCGATCTGGAGCGCCAGCTCAATATGTTGCGGCTCAATATCCTGAGCCTCACCGCGCTCACCCGGCTGTTTCTTCCCGGTATGCTCGAACGGGGCCATGGCCGTATCCTTAATGTCGCCTCGGTTGTGGCCTATTTTTCTGGCGGCCCCAACTGGGCCAGCTATGTGGCCTCCAAACACTATGTACTGGCCTTCACCCGGGGGCTGGCGAAGGAACTCAGGGGAACCGGGGTCAAGGCTACGGCGCTCTGTCCCGGACCGAGCGCCACGGACTTTGTCGCTCAGACGGGTGTTGGCGGTGCCCGCGTCTATCGTTGGATCCCCAAGGTGAGTCCGGCTGGTGTTGCCCGCGCCGCTTATCGCGCGGTCATGGTGGGACGAACGGTGGTGGTCCCGGGCCTTATCAACAAGCTCTTTGCCTTCTTGGGCGAGTTGCCGCCGCGGGTGGTTGCGGAAACCGTATTCGGCTTTCTGTCGCGCGACTCAGAGGCATCGGTTAAACGGCTCGGGAGAACATCATGAATAGCAAAGTAGGCTGGGCACCGCCCACCATCATACTGACCGCTCTGTTTCTGCCAACCCTGCTGGTTGCGGCAGAACTACCCAGCGGTGATGAGATCGCCAGGAATATCAATGCCCGTGACGAAGGCATTGCAGTCGCCCGTCACCTGAAAATGGAGATGACCGACCGCCGGGGCAAGACGCGCACCCGTGAGACCCGTGGCTTTCGCAAATACTACGGGGATGAGAAGCGCACCGTCATCTTCTATCTCGAACCCAGAAACGTGAAGGACACGGCCTTTCTTACCTGGGACTACCCCGACGCGGAGAGGGACGACGACCAATGGCTCTACCTCCCCGCCATGCGTAAGGTGCGGCGCATCTCCGCCTCCGACCGGGGGGACTACTTCCTCGGCACCGACCTGACCTACGAGGATATCAAGCTGGAGACCCGCGTCTCCATGCAGGACTACCGGCGTAAGACCACGGGTGAGGACGAGGTGGATGGTCACCACTGCTACCTGGTGGAATCCACCCCCAGGAGCGAGGAGACGGCCAAGGAGTTGGGTTACGGCCGGGTGGAGCAGTGCGTCGACAGCAAGATCTGGTTTGTCCGGCGAGCGAAATTCTGGGACCGGGGCGGCAATCCGCTGAAGACAGCCCATTTCCGTGATATCCGTCAGGTACAGGGCATCTGGACCCAACATCATATCGAAGTGGAGAACCATAAGACCGGGCATCGCACGCGCTTCCTGATCAGTGAGGTGGATTACCAGGGCGGCGTCAGTGACCAGCTGTTTACCCGGAACGCCCTGCGGCGGGGTTTATAGCTAGTATCCGTCCAGAAACAAGGTCATTCCCTCCCCCTGCGGGGGACGCCTCCAGGGATGGAGGTGGTAGAGCGACGCAGGAAGCCAAAGCCGAGGGCTAGGGTGGGGGCGATCATATGGCGTTGAATTTCATGCCATTACATCCCCTCCCCCCAGCCCCCTCCCGGTGGGAGGGGGAGTTTCTGGATGAGCACTAGGGAGGCAAAGAGATGCGTATTCAATGGCCCCTCATTTTCTGTCTTGGAATGGCGCAATCCGCGCTTGCGGCAGAGCCTCAGCTCACTCACCTGCTGACGGGTCGCTGGGCGGTCGGTATCGAAGAGAGCGGTACCCAGATGTTGGACCTTGCCTGGCAGCCAGAGACCCGCTGGCGATTTGCCAACGGGGATCGCTTGACCGGCATGGCGCGTCTGCGTTTTCAAGCGGAAGCCGGGCTGCGACCGTCGGAGAGGCAACGGGGCAGCTACGGTCCCCTGGCAAAACCGGCCCTGCTGGGTGACAACAGCGAACTGGAACTGCGTGAACTCTATTATGAACGTCAGGCAGGCGCCTGGTATCTCACCCTGGGCAAGCAGCAGGTGGTCTGGGGCAAGGCGGATGGATTGAAGGTACTGGATCTGGTCAATCCCCAATCCTTTCGCGAGTTCATTCTGGAGGATTTCGACCAGTCACGCATCCCACTCTGGACCATCAACGCGGAGCGGGTATTAGGCGATTGGACCCTGCAGCTGTTGTGGCTTCCAGACCAGACCTATCACGCGCTGCCGGAGCAGGAGGGCACCTATGCTTTCACCTCGCCACGTCTGGTACCCCAGGCAACCCTCGGTGTCACGACCCGGCTGCTCGATCCCGAACGACCCGACAGGGTTCTGGCCGATGCGGATGCCGGCCTGCGCCTGAGCGGTTTTCTCGGCGGCTGGGATCTCTCGCTCAACTATCTCTATCAGTACCACAACCAGCCCGCACTGCATCAGCGGATTATTCCCGCTCCAACACCTGTGGTTGAGATCACCCCGCGCTACCATCGCACGCATCTGCTGGGCGGTAGCTTCAGCCGGGCCCTGGGGGATTGGGTGGTGAGGGGAGAGCTCGGCTATTTCAGCGATCGTTTCTTTCTCAGCAACGATCCAGCGCAGGCCGATGGTGTGGCGGAGAGTGCGGAACTCAGCTATGTGCTGGGCCTGGATTGGTCCGGTCTCGACGACAGCTTCATCAGTGCCCAGCTGTTTCAGATCTGGTTGCCCGATCACACGGAAGGATTCACCCGTCCGGAGCTGGATACCAGCTTTACTCTGCTGCTGAGACACGAGTTCTGGAACGACACCCTGACCACCGAGCTGCTGTGGATCACCAATACCCATGAGGGTGATGGCCTGGTGCGTCCCAAGGTTAGCTATGATCTGGAGGACAATGTCCGCGTCTGGGCCGGGTTGGACATCTTCTACGGTGACCGGAACGGACTGTTTGGCCAGTTCGATGACAACGACAGGCTGTTATTGGGCCTGGAGCTCGGGTTTTAAAGCGATGAAACCCCATCATGGTAAGAATCTTTCAACGTAGGGTGGGCACCGCCCACCATCAAAGGATAGATCGAGAGGTATTGGGTGGGTGGTACCCACCCTACTTGATTTGTAACTATTCAGCCCCGTAGGAGCTGCCCATGGCTGCGATCAGCGACGTTAGTTATAGGTCGACAACCCTTGCCGACCGCCAGGGATGACGGAAGTGCAGGTTATGCAGGAGCAATCACCTGCCGACATCCGAGTTTCGGTCCAGCGGCAGGATTGCGGAAAAGGGTTTCCGCCCTACTTGGGTTTCCTGTGTCAACTGAAATGTAACTGAACGATTGGGCCGATCACCAAAATCTATCAATGTAGGGTGGGCACCGCCCACCATCAAAGGATAGATCGAGAGGTATTAGGTGGGCGGTGCCCACCCTACTTGTTCTATCTGGTAAACAAAGGAGACCATGATGCAACTTTCAACTCTACCCATTCTGATTGCTGTCATCTTTGGCCTTCTCTGGCTGATGACCAGAAGACTTCATCGGTCAGGTTCGCTGAATGACTCGCAACGAAATTGGCTGGCCGTACTTCTCTTCATTCTGCTCTTCTGGGCGGGTTTTGTCGGTTACCAGACCAACATGGGCGCATTCACCCAGGAGCAAATATCCAGCATGATGCCAGGTTACTGGATGCCCTATATTCCTGTGGTGATCGCTGTCACCCTGATGCTGCTGTTCGCACCGCTGCGCGACGGCATCAGAAGGCTGGTCGACGAGACCCCACAACATTGGCTGACGGGAATACACATGCTTCGCATCCTCGCGCTCGGAACCCTGATCAAGGCCTCGCTGGGTCTGTTCCCGGAAAGGTTTGCCTGGTTCGTGGGCGGTCCCGATCTGTTATTCGGCTTGTCAGCCATAGCCGTCACCCTGCTGGCGCGACGGGGTCGATTGAGTGACGACTTCCTCATGCTCTGGCATCTCGTCGGTGCATTGGTAATCCTGTTGCCGATCATTGGGCTAATGCACATTTTCATGCACGAAGCCCTGTTTGCGGAGCTGTGGGCCTTCCCCATGGTATTGGCGCCGGCCCTGGTAGTCCCCACCCTGGTCATGCTGAACCTGATGGTGGCCTGGCGGCTGTTTGAGAAGAGATAAGGGCTGCGGAAAAAATGATTTGTCTGAAGATCACGTTCATATTTTGGGCAGTTTTGATGGTCATTAACACGTAACTATTCAGCTCCCTATGTCATGCCCATGTGTTCACACTAAAAATGCCGTCGTAGGAGCTGCCCATGGCTGCGACCAAAGGCGACAAGCCTTTTTGGTACCTTCCACAAAGCGACTATCGTCGCTAATCGCAGCCATGGGCAGCTCCTACGGAGGCTGAATAGTTACATTAACACTGGGTGTGTCATATCCTTGAGATACTGGGCATCATCGGCAAGATCCTCGAATGCATAAGGATTCAAAAATTGACGCCCCCATAGTAACGACCTGTCGGTTTCGGAGATCTCTGCCTCGTTACAGACTGCTGCCCAATTTTCGATTATGCAAGATATCTGACCTTCGACAATAGCGATGGCTTCTTCGCGCGATAGTAAGAAATGAGGAGCCGCATCGAGGCAAGCAGACACCCGGCTCATGCGATTATTACCAGAGATCAGCATGGCCTGAGAGGCTTCGTTGCCGGTACGCCCTTGCGGGCAAATATCGTAAGCAGGAGTGAGACGGAGCTTCCCTCCATCCCAAAAAGCAGCATGATTGCGCGCATGATCATCCGTATTGCCACTCAAAATGTTGAAAACAAGACGGGAGAACAGCTCTTTAAGAGTAGCTGACGCAGCAACAAAACGGTGGCGGATGATTTCCGCGAAGTCTTCATAGCTAGCATAGCGCGCCATCATTTCATCGAGAGCAAACAACGTAAGCGATGACACCATTGCCTTGCGCTGCCAGCCGTCCTCCACATGAACGCGGTCAAACCGCTCGATCAGTAAAACGTCCTTATGAGAAGACTTCGTCAGCGATACGGATGCCACATTGAGTCTGGCCAATACCGCGAGACGCATAGCGATATATTCCGCCTTTACGACACTATACAGATCAGTACTCGAAGAAAACTTCGCTATATATTTCTTATTGCCGTCTTCAATTAGGGCCTTCGGGCGAGCACCCCCGATCGAGCTGCCATGTTGGAGCGCTAGATCGAGCTCCGGGGTTAATGGTACACCCTGTTCGACTCTCTCTGCTGATTGCATCAACTCGTCCAAACTAACATCCACCGAAGTACGTGGCTCGTACGATGTGGGCGAGCACTGAAAATCAAGCGCCCCAATACGGTCCGAGCCTGATTCAAGCAGATAGGTCAATTCATCGAGCTGCGCGGTCTCTGTTTTTACGCCTTTCAACCCCAGTTTTTTGTTGATCAGGACGCGCCGCCCCCAGGCATCGGGCGACGCATCACGGATGCAACTCGGTATAATCATGCCCGGTATCAAAGACAGAGAGCCAACGCGCAACGGCAGCTCGGGATTATAGAGCGCGATGGCGTTGTCCCGCGCCAGATAGCTTTTACCGTAGTTGAAGACGTAGTGTTCACCTTCGGCGGTCAGCTTGCCCGCCACAACCGGCTCGACTTCACCCGGCAGCCAAATCCAGACAAACGCCTCGCTGTAGGGTCCACTAGAAGTCATCGTCTACCGTCTTTCTGCTCTTGCGCACGGCTTGAGGAAGCAGGGCAAGCTTATCGTTTGCGCGTTCAAGATGGCCATAAATTGACGAGCGTTCCTCATCGAACAGCTTGACGCCGACTAGGACCGCGACTTCGAAAACCAACCCGATGGCAACACTCAGATCACCCTTTTCGATCTTCTGTAGCGTCGCCCGGGAAATACCTGCTCGGTCAGCGAGTTCGTGCTCGGTCCATTTGCGCTGCTTACGACCGAGTCGGACCTGCTTCCCGAGCAAGGAAACCGCTTCACGGGTGTATTTGGAATATGTCCTGTCCTTCGCCATCTCTCCGACCTGACAAAAAGGGTGATTAGTTACAAAGCTCAGCAGACAGCAATACCTGACTCCTTCCCCCTTGAGGGTGTCGCAAAAGCACCCTCTCCCCCTGGGAGAGGGCTGGGGTGAGGGGATCGGAAAAGCTAACGCTTTGATTTTTAACCCCCTCATCCCAGCCTTCTCCCGGAGGGAGAAGGAGTCGCGCCTTTTACAACACCCTCTTGAGGGGGAAAGGTTGGGATGGGGGGGTGAAAGGGCGGTTGCTGAGCTTATCGCAAAATTGAACACCAAAATAGTCACAAAATAACTTCATGACCATTTTAATAGCCATATATTAAGAAGAAGTCAAGAAAAATGGCGATTAGCCCCATCGTTCAGCTGCATGTCAGTTGACACATGAAATCTGCGCAGAGAACCCAAGTAGGGCGGAAACCCTTTTCCGCCATCCCGCCGCCTGATCGAAACACCGATGTCGGCAAGGGTTGCCGACCTACGGCGTGGTTTTATCGCTTTACTCATTTCAAGCTGAAGGATGGGCTAATCGCCAGAAAAATAGTGTTTGGTTACAAAGCTCAGCAGACAGCAATATCTACTCCTTCCCCCTTGAGGAGGGTGTCGCAAAAGCTCCCTCTCCCCCTGGGAGAGGGCTGGGGTGAGGGGATCGGAAAAGCTAGCGCTTTGATTTTTAACCCCCTCATCCCAGCCTTCTCCCGGAGGGAGAAGGAGTCGCGCCTTTTACAACACCTTCTTGAGGGGGCAAGGTTGGGATGGGGGTAAAAGGGCGGTTGCTGAACCGGTGCCAGGTCAAAGGGTAGTTTTCCAGTGGGCACGCAGAGGGCTTCAACACTAAAGCGAAACTCAGATGTTATTTCAGGAATGCACCTTGAGTGATTTTCAAAAGGGTGGGCATTGCCCACCTGATACCTTGATCTATCCTTTGATGGTGGGCGGTGCCCACTCTACTTTACTTATAGATGTTCATTCTTTTTCGGACGAAGCCATTACCTGCTGGACCTGCTCCGCTTCCGTCAGCATGATTTCAATGCGCCGATTTTTTGTCCGGCCGACTTCAGTGTCGTTGGGTTCGAGCGGCCGCATGAAGGAGAGGGCCTGGGCTTCGAAGCGGGGTTCGGCCACGCCTTGTTCCACCAGATAGTGAATAATGTTGATGGCGCGTGCGGATGACAGCTCCCAGTTGGTGGGATAGGTCTTCGCCAGTGCTGGGCCAATGGATACATTATCGGTGTGTCCCGCCACAACTACATTGAGCGTATTCTGTTCTTTGAGGGTTTCGGCAAGCTTGGTGAGGACCGCTTTTCCTTCGTTTGATATGACCGCCACACCGGATGGAAAGAGCAGGGTCTCCGCCAGGGTCATCTTGATACCGGTTGGTTGTTGCTCGACCTCGACACCTTCTCCCTCCAACTCCTTGAGATCCTCATAGGCGGCATTAGAGGTCGGACGGTACTGGATGGCGAACATCAGATCGTTCACATCCTGACCATAGTAGGTGAGGGTATTGTGGCGCTGGACCCATTGACCTTCTTGGTTCGCTATGTAGGTGACGGGTTCGAGGTTCTCCGGGAAGACCCAGGAGCAGGCGATCTTCTCGAAATTACCTGGGTCATTCCAGATGCCAAAATGCCCGTCCGAGGTCTTGCCTTCGGTCTCGCTGTTCCAGTTGCGAAAGTAATAGACCCCATCGCTGTCCACTTTAAGTCTTCCCTTGTCCTCCAGATTGGTCCATTTGAGGCTGGCGAAATCACCTTGCGGCAGTTTCATGGCCATATAGCTGCCTTCCTCCTGGCTGGTCCATTCTCCGCTACTGGGAAAGAGGTAGAGAAAATTATTCAGGTAGTCCTCTTGCTGATAGCCTTCTTCCTTACCGAACCAGAGACTGTAGTTGGTGTAATCGCTCCGGCTGGTGGTATAGACCAATGCATGCTGACCATCCTGCTGGATGAAATAGATGCGTTCCGATACGACGCTATTGGCATAGAGAGGGGAAAATGCCGCTGATAGCAGAGTCAAGTTTAAAGCCAAATAGCATTGGATGGTTTTTTTCATTTTAATATACCTTGTCATCTCAATAGACCAGCACGGGAACTGCCGCGCGAATACCAAAATTGGCCCCGCCGGTGCCGCCGACCGGGACATGGGGATCACAACTGGGTGAAAAATAGATGGTGTTGTCGCCGTACCCGCCATTATCAAATGTTGCCAACTCTCCGCCCGGACCCGATTTGATCTGGAAATGGTTGACGAAGGAGTCCCAGCGTAGTTTCCCATCGCAAACATCGGTGACATCGGCTGCCGTATGGGCATTCCAATCGGCCATTTGCCAGGGTGCTTCCTGATTGAGCGTATCGCCCTCTACATTGGCAGCCGATCTGTTTATCCAGAGTATGTCCAATGAAACGGCGCCCATCAGTTGATTGCAGGGTCCAGGATTGGAATCGTCACACTTGATGATGGGTAGGGTAACTGACCAGGGTTGGTCGGGTTGCTCGTCTGGCTGCTTTTTCAGAACACATGGCGAAGTATCAAGTGGATTGAGCTCAAGCTCGGCTAGACTGCCCCAGCAGGTATGGATGGCATCGAACACGGTCTGAACCTCACCACCTATGACGTTCATCTCCTTGCCGAGCAGTAGTTCGGGATTGAGTAGATCCCCGCAGCTGAACATATCTCTTATGGTGCTGGTGTTTGCTCCGCCGCTACACACTTCCTCTTGGCCGAAGTCAGTCCAGCCCGCGGTCTGTCCACTGGTATCCGTCTCGTTACTGGATATCAAACGTCCAACCGAGCAGCTCCAGTCACCATTATCGTCCTTCAGCCGGTGTTCGCAGACTGCCATCGGAAAATCCAGTACCCCTGGCTCTATGGTGCCGGCAAAACCTACATAGGCTACAGCTTGGGCCTGGGCCTGGTATCCGTTGATGCCGAGGATAGGGCCGAAGAAGGCCTGAACCGGTGTCAGCTGGCGGGCCGCCACAACTTCTACCGCGTTGATCTCATTCGGATCGAGGTTGAGGTCTTGAAAGAGCTTGTAGTTGCCGTCCGCATCGAGGAGTTCGGCGGCGGTCGTGGTCGCATTCGCGGTGAAGGTTCCGCCTCTGACGATGCCGTTGGCGTCGACCAGGTTGGTCTTGAACTCCCAGTGGCCACGATCCACGCTGACCACCTCTGCCGCATCGCCTTGGCTCGTATTCGCCACGGCGGCATTAGTGGCGCCAACCACCGCGGAGGTGCCGGTCTGACCAATGTTTATCGTCGCGTCATCGTTGTATAACAGGCGAGCGCCTTCCAGAGCGCCGGCATCCGCCGCATTCTGCAGTTCGCTTTTTGCCAGATAGAGATTGTTGAGGTCAATGGCCAGCACAGCAAAACCCAACAGGGCGAACATGGCGATCAGCCAGTGCACGACCGATGCGCCCTGCTGCCTGTGGATATTGTTTGTGTTCATCATCATCATTTCTCAGTTGGTTCCCGTCTTTAAGCATCCTCTTCCTCGAGGGTGATTGCTGGTTGTTATTCATACCCCTCACCCTAACCCTCTCCCCTACTTAGGGGAGAGGGGACTCTTTTAGATTAGTTAGGCATCATATTCATCACGGTGGTGGCTTTCAGGTTGATGTTGGCCATATCACCGAGAAAACTCGGCAGTAGAAATAAAACATAATTGTGATTTATCACTATGGTTGCAGGGTCTCCCGGATTGGTACCCGTCCTGGTGACCACGACTGTCGGCAACGGATCAGTGGGTTCCCGAGAGAGCAGGGACTGGGTAATCCGGTCTGCCGCCTGTTGCACCTCTGGGTCGGTGGCGC
>CBDVCD010000060.1:0-14712 GCA_965372385.1 uncultured Gammaproteobacteria bacterium
CGGTCCAGATCGACAATGTCGAACAGAGGAGCACCCCCTGCCACCACCTCTCCCACATTTATGATACGGGTAGTGATAATACCCGACGCTGGGGCGAGGATAGTGAGATCATCCTGCACACTGCGTGCTTCGGCCAGCGCCGCCTCTGCCTGTACCACCTGGGCCTCAAGTGCTTTCAATTCACTTTCCTGGGTCTTGATACGCTCCCATCCAAGCTCTTCCTCCGCCAGGTGCTTTTGCGCCTGGGTCAGCGCCGCCATCGCAGTGGCAAACTCAGCGCGCGCCACCGTCCAAGCCAAGTCAGCCTTTTCGGCACTGTGCTTCTCCACTGTGCCTTTTTCCACCAATGTTTTCATTCGGGCAGCATCCTTGCGGGCCTGGTGGGTGCTCGCCTTCGCCGCGGCAAATGCAGCCTCGGCATGGGCGATCCCTGCATTAGCAGTTTCTACCGTCAGAGGAACTTCCTGTTTCTTCACCTCAAGTGGCATCTCTGCCGCCTTGAGTTGTGCCTTCTGGGCATCCACGGCAGCTTGTGCCTGATCCACTCTGGCGCTCACCTGGGCGTCATCGAGTCTTGTCAGAATCTGCCCCTTTTCCACTGAGTCCCCTTCCCGGGCCGCAAGCTCGATAATCCGTCCCGGCACCTTGCTGGCCACCGTGTAGTGATCACCCTCGATGCGCCCATTGGCCTGAACTAGTCCCTCGGGCAGTGGTTCCTGACGTCCCCAGAACCACCAGGCAGTCAGCGCGGCCGCACCCACGATAATCAGCAGCAGTGTGATAGTGATATTTTTTGTCCGGCGGTTCATGCCTTGTTTCCCTCGTTCATAACTCACCCACTGCATACCTCAGACACAAGGTGGTGGGCTATGTGTCATACCGCTCACCTTAGCCACGCTCAGCCTGGCAAATGAGGGCGATTGCCTCAGCACTTCAACAAAATGGGAATACTCGGATGAATCAGGCTTCAATTCCGGGGTCATCAGCTATTCCTTTTTTAATGAAATCGGCCACCTCGGATAAAGAGGTGTCACCTTGCAGGCCAAAGCTCTCTATCAACTCCCGCCAATGCCCCTTCCACGCCTCGAGTTCTTCCATCGCCAATCGATGGTCGTCGGTCAAAGACTCCAGATCAGTTTCCAGATCTTTGATCTCCTTATCCAGCGAATCACGTTTCTGTTTGATTTCATCGAGCTGCTGCACGGACCCCTCGCTTTCCAAGAGCACGGTTTCAAGAGCCTCGGATTTCGAACCTCCCTTTCCAAGCTCCTCCAACTGTTGATTGAGCAGCTGGATGTGGATTTTACGAGTCTACTCCAGTTCACCGGTCTTTTGGCAGAGCAAACTTAACTGACAATATTACTCACTGAACGGCTTTTCGAAAACGCCAGACAGACAGGCTGAACATGACAGTGCCTAGCACCAGAATCCCGAGAATATCGTGCCACACATATTGTATTCCGTTACCTTTGAAGAGCACCTGGTAACCAAAATCAATGAAGTAACGCATGGGTGAAATAAGGCTCGCGTATTTCATCCAGGTTGCCATGCTTTCTGGTGGCGTCAGCGCACCGGAAAGGAACAACATAGGAAACATGATCAGAAAAAGGATCATTGCCGCCTGCGCAATGTTTCGGGCAAAAACGGCTATGAGCAAACCCAGAGACGAGACGGAAAATACGTAGACGGCCATTACACTATAAAAGAGCAACAGGCTCCCTCGTATGGGCGTATCGAATACCCCCTGCACGACACCGAACAGTGCCAGCGTAGAGAACAGCGGCACTACCACAACCGTCGGGATAATCTTGGCCACAAACAGCTCCATCGGCCTCAAAGGAGTAACCAGAATCTGTTCGAGGGTGCCATAGGCCTTCTCCCGTACCATCGCTGCTGCACTGAGGAGCGCGGAAACCATGGTGATAAGGTTCAGCATTTCCAGCATGCTGGTAAACCAGGCATTGTTGACGTTGGGGTTGTAGCGTATCCGGATGCGCGCATCTACCCGTGGAACTTGTGACATGGCCCTCGTCACAGAGCCGAGCCGCTGCTCCAGTAACTGAAGATTGTACTCACCTGTTATCCGGGCGATATAGCTGGTTGCCAGAATAGAACCGCGAGAGATGGTCCCATCCGAGATGACCTGAAAGCGGCCCTGGTTCACCGCTACCTGTCGCTGAAAATCAGGAGGGATGATGACGGCCAGACTGGCCTTCCCACTGTCGAGGTAGTCCACAACCTCTGCATCACTTAGGGCGTAGCCCACAATCTTGAAATAGGGTGCACGGATATGGGATAGCAACTCGCGGCTGGCATCATCTCTTGATAGATCGAAGACCACAACCGGGTAATCACTGACCTCCATCTTTACCGCATGACCCGCTACGTAGATTGCCCCACTGAACGCCCACAAGAGAATAAAGAGGATCGGCCAGTCACGAAACAGTTGGGCGAACTCCTTGCGCACCATGGAAAAGATCCGCTGCCACATCATCCGATCCTTTTCTTCAGAAAGAGCCAGGACAGGCCATACAACACAAGGGTGTAGATACCGAGAGCAAGCAGATCGGGCCAGAAAAAGTCGAAACCCAACCCTTTCAGGTAGGTTCCCCGCACAATACCCATGAAATAGGTGGCCGGAATCAGGTGGGCGATAAACTGCCCGGTGGCATCCATACTGGAAACCGGTGTCATGAAACCGGAATAGTTAAAGGCCGGAGTCATCGTCGACAAAAAGGTGATCAACATGGCCGCAAGTTGGGTTCTTGTCAGCACGGAAATCAGCAGACCGATGCCGATGCTGCAGATGGAGTACAAGAGGGCAGCGCTTGACAGCACCCAGAAATCACCAATAAAACGCACCTGGAAAAGCCAAATGCTCATGGCATAGATCATGAGGTAATCCAAAAAGGCCACGACGATATAGGGCAAGGCCTTGCCAAGCAGGATCTCCCAACGATATACCGGTGAGTCATAGAAGTTGAAGATGGTGCCTGCTTCATTCTCCCGCACCACCAGTAACGCACCTAGCAGGGCGGGATAAAGCATGAGGATCAACACCAGCATACCGGGCACGACAAAGTTGATACTCTCCAGGGAAGGGTTATACCAGACTGTCATATCCATCTGAACTGGCATTATTGGCCCTGTGGCAGTTCCTCGCCGCATGATGAAATCGGACAATAACCGCTCGTTGTAGAGCACATGAATAGCGATTACGTAGGCTCTGATGACCTCGGCCCGCGTGGCAAAGGAACCGTCAACCGTAACGCCAACAACCACTGGCTGGTTACCGGTAAGCTGCCGCCCAAAGTCTGGTGGGATATCAATAATGACGCGTGCGTGTCCGGATTTTATTCCCTCTTCGGCCTGGGCGTTATTCTCCAGTACTCCGATAAAATCAAAATATTCAGAATGCACGAAACCGTCGATATAGTCGCGGCTGAAGGTTGAACGGTCATGGTCCACGAACGCGATGGGCAGATGCTTTACATCCATGCTCATCCCATAACCAAACAGCAGCATCAACACCATTGGGACCACAAACGCCAACCCCAGGTAAACAGGATCGCGCAGCAATTCCCGAGTCTCTTTACGGATGATGGAAAAGACGCGATTGAACACTGTTTATCCCGCCTTTGTCATGAAACTGATGAAGGTTTCGTCCATCGACAGACTCTGTGTGTAGATCTCAGCCTGAAGCCCGATATCAGCCAGTAACACCTTTGCCAAATCTTTATCATCAGTAGGGTGATCGCTTTGCCACTGGATACGGCGACCGTATAGCATGGCCAGAGGAAATTGCTTGTTCAGGCACTGAAAGGCAAGGGCAAAATCCGCTGCATAAACCACCACCAGAGGTCCACCCTGTGCTTCAGCCTGCTCCTTCAGTTCCCGGGGACGGCCTGATGCAATCAGCCTGCCCTGTTGCATCAAGCCCAGGCGATCACAATGCTCCGCTTCATCCATGTAGTGGGTTGAGACTAGCACCGTGACATCACCCATCTGTGCCAGACGGTGCACTGTGTCCCAGAATTGGCGCCGTGCTACCGGGTCCACACCGGAGGTGGGCTCATCGAGAAACAACAGTTCCGGTTCGTGCAAAAGAGCGCAGGCGAGCGCCAACCTCTGCCGAAGGCCCAGTGGCAACGAGAGAGTGATTCGTTCCCGGTATTCCCCAAGCCCTAACGCCGGCAGCAGCGTTTCGATGCGGTTGGTTCGGCGTTCAGAAGACAACCCAAACAGGCCTGCGTACAGTTCCAGATTGGCACGCACGCTAAGATCGCGATACAAGGAAAAGCGTTGAGACATGTAACCGATCCGGTAGCGAAGCGGCCTGCGATCACGGCAAGTATCATAGCCCGCGACCTCTGCTCTCCCTGAGCTGGGTGATAATAGCCCGCACAGCATCTTGATCAGTGTCGTCTTGCCTGCGCCATTTGGCCCGAGAAGACCGAAGATCTCTCCACGATGCACCGCAAGATTGACTGAATCCACCGCCACGAAATCTCCAAACCGGCAGGTCAGATCTTTTGCCACAATGGGAATGGCTTCAAGTTGGTGGGATGCGACTATCCTTTCACCATTACCTTCATCCTCGGGCCGCGGGATCGTCCGCTTGGCAAGCTTATGCACGAACAGATCCTCAAGGCCGGGCGGAATCGTCCGGACACGGGCATCATCCACACCCACCTCATGTAACCGTTGTTCCAGATCTTGAGAGGATGTTTGCAGCAATACGTGAACTTCGGCACCGAAAAGGGCTGCGGACTCAGCGCCCAGCCATCCGCGCATGGCGCTTAAAATCCGGCCAGGGGCAGTGCAATCCACCGCCATCAGTTGTCCTGGCAGACTCCGGGTCAGCTCGTCGGGTGCACCCTGAGCGACAAATTCACCCTCATGCATCAGTGCCACATCATGACAGCGCTCCGCCTCGTCCATGTAGGAGGTCGTTAAGAGAACCGTGGTCTTACGGCTGGTCACCAGCTCGTGAATGATGGTCCAGAAATCACGCCTTGAGATAGGATCTACCCCGGTAGTGGGTTCATCCAGCAACAGGATGTCGGGCAAGTGGATGAGCGTACAGATGAGTGCAAGCTTCTGCCGCATGCCGCCGGAAAGTTTGCCGGCGGCGCGGTCGAGGAAAGGCTCGAGACGCGTCATCTTCAGCAGGCGTTCAAGGTTGTCCTGAAACCTGGCCTGGGGTACTTGGCGTAGATCGCGGAAGAACTCGATGTTTTCGGCAACCGTGAGGGAGTCATAGAGGTTGAGGCCAAGCCCCTGGGGCATATAGCCAATTCTGGTTTTCACCTCCTCCGGCCGCATCAGGACATCGACGCCAGCAACGGTCACACTCCCGCCATTTGCGCTCAGTACGCCGGCAAGAATCTGCAGGATACTCGTCTTACCGGCTCCATCCGGCCCAATCAGCCCGAAGATCCGGCCTTTACCGATATGGAATGAAACGCCTTTGACAGCTTGAATTCGACCACGGCGGAAGCTTTTTTTGAGGTCGGAGACCTGAATAACACCAGGCTTTTCCTCATCAGGACCGCCTGTTGGCGATAGGGCGGCGCTGACCTCTCTCATCTTAGACGACTCCTGTCCGTGGCCCTTAACCAGGAAGATATTATGGCCTTGTCCACGGCGTCTCTTCCTGCCAACGGATAACGGCGTCAGCTGGCATGCCGGGTTTGAGCACACCACCGGGGTTTTCCGCTACAGACAATTCCACCGCGAAGACCAACTTGACGCGCTCCTCGCGGGTTTCCACACTCTTCGGTGTAAATTCCGCACGGCTGGCCACCTTGCTCACCCGGGCATTGAAATGGCGATCGGGAAAAGCATCCACATAGATGCGCGCCAGCGCCCCCAGGCGCACCTTGCCGATATCAGGCTCCGGCACATACACCTTGAGGTAGAGTTTGTTGAGGTCGACAAGTGTAAACAGTGGTGTACCGGGATTGACGCGTTCCCCCAATTCCACATTGCGCGTCAGCACCGTACCTTGAAGGGGGCTCCGGATGGACAGCTCCCGGATATAGCTTTGCTGCTCCGCCAGTGCTGCATCCGCCTGTTTCGCCTGACAGTGCAGCGCCTTTCGTTCAGACACTTGGGCGATTATTTTCTGTTCTCCAAGTCGCGCCAGTGCCAGTTCCCGCTCAGTGCGCGCCAGCCCGGCCTCAGCCTCCAGCCAGGCATTTTTTTCGGTGACCGCCTTGAGCTCGGCCGATTCCGCCAGTTGCTGGGAGACCACCCGTTTCTTGACCAATTCCTTATAGCGCTGGGCATCTTTTTCAGCCTGAACAAAGACCGCTTGGGTCTTTGCCGACTTTGCCCGTGCCTCTTCTAAAGCGGATTCGGCACGCGCAATCTCAAGTTCCACCTGCCGATGCAGAGTCGCCAGATCAGTTTCGGCCGCCTCCAGGCGGTGACCGAGGGCATCGCGCTGCTCCTTTGCCGAGCGTACTCGTTCACGCAGCGCTTCGTCTTCCAGTGTTGCCAACGGTGCTTCTTTCAACACCTGCTGGCCCTCCTCGACAGCGATCTCGGTAACACGTCCCGCGGTCTTCGGAGTTAACATGGTGATCCGTCCCTCGATCCGGCCACTGGCAATCAACAGTCCAGGATGCGCGTCATCACTCATCATCTTCCAGACAACCAGGCCGAACACACACGCGGCCAGCGTTAGGCCAATTCCGACAATAGTTCTGCGCTTAGTCATATCTCACCTGTCTCAGCCCTCA
Organism: uncultured Gammaproteobacteria bacterium; assembly: GCA_965372385.1. GTDB lineage: Bacteria > Pseudomonadota > Gammaproteobacteria > Chromatiales > Chromatiaceae > JASJBU01. The sequence continues at coordinate 6,747 of CBDVCD010000060.1, forward strand.
TATTTCAGCTGTTTGATACTGGCGTCACCTGTCCCTCGGTGACCTCAGTGATTTAACCTACCAGGAATAGGACACAAGGCTCTCTTCAGCCTTAAAATAGCTGTCCAATTCTTCATCGATTAAATACTGACAGCACCTTTCTTTCTGACATCCCGTCTTTGTCCTGCCCACGCAATGCCGTTTTCGACTAATGAATACACCGAGGGAACCACCACCAGGGTAAGCAGCGTGGAACTCACCATGCCGCCGATAACCGCAATAGCAAGAGGGCCATTGGTGTCTGACCCTGCGCCAAATCCCAAGGCCGCCGGCAGCAACGCCAGAATGATGGTGATGGATGTCATAAGGACAGGCCGCAAACGGATGGGACAGGCTTCCTTGAGGGCCTCATTGACACCCTTGCCTTCATTCCTCAACTGGTTAGTTAAATCCACCAACAGAATGGAATTCTTTGCCACCAGACCGACCAGAAGCACCAGACCGATCATGGAGTAGATATTCAGCGAATTTCCGGTCAGCCAAAGCGCGCCCACGCCACCGATGATGGCCAGCGGCTGCGCGACCATGATGATCAGAGGCTGGATAAAGGAGTTGAACTGACTGGCCAGCACCATATAGACCAGCAGAATGGATGTGGCGAAGGCAAACAACATATTCGTAGTCGTCTTGCCGAACTCTTCGGCCCGTCCAATCATACTGACCTGATAGCCGACAGGAAGGATAGCTTCCGCGGCCGCGTTGACCATGTCGACTGCCTCCCCAAGTGAGACCGTCGGTGTACTGAAGAAGTTAGCTGCATACTGGAGATCGTGCCGGGAGACGACTGCGGCCCCCAGCTTGGGTTCCAGCATGACCAGATTGTCCAGGCGCACCAGTTCTCCATCCTGCCCCCGCAGATAGATACGGGAGAGATCCGGTGCATGTCGCAATTGTCCTTCAGCGGCTTTCAGGCGAATGTCATAGCGCTCGCTGTCGCCTGATTCGTCGTTAAAGCGGGCGATATCCAGACCACCGGCCATTACGTTGACCGATAAGGCCACATCCTGAGTCGAAAGCCCTAAACTGCGCACCCTTTCCCGGCTGAGTTTGAGCGCCAGTTGAGGCAGATCCAGCTGCAGCTCCATATCCACATCCCCAATGTCCGGATAGGCCTTTAGCCGCTCCTTCAACAGATGAGCGAGCCGCGCAACCTCAGGGAGATCCGGACCGCCCAGCACGAACTGTAAGGGTTCACCGCGTTGTCCGCCCACCACAGGCATGGGGGTGGGAAAGGCCTGAACGCCGGGGATCTCCGCCATCTCACCACGTAGTTGTTCGATCAATTCGACCTGGGACAGGCTGCGTTCCTCCCAAGGGATCATACGGACGATGAAAGAGCCTTTGCTTACCTGGCGGGACTGATCGGTACCGATGGTCGCAAAATAAGCCTCAACCTCCTGGTGGCTTGCCAGGACCTTTTCGATCGCCTGCATCCTCTCCGCTGCATATTGGATGCTGGATCCCAGTGGCGTCTTGAAACTGACCAGGAAGCGGCCTTCATCCTGGACCGGCACGAATCCCTTGCCGATATGGGTAAAGAAATAGCCGCTGGAATAGACGGCGGCGATCGTCAGTATCACTACTGTCCAGCGAAAACGCAGTGCGCCATTCAAAAACCGCCGGTAAACCCAATCCATGGCGCGAAAGCCTCCTTCCAGGAAGCGGTATAACCAGCCATGTCTTTCCGCCACCTTGAGGTAACGGGCACAGAGCATCGGGGTCAGGGTAAGGGATACAAAGAGGGAGACGAGTACGCCGAATGTCACCACCACGGCGAAGGCCTGAAAGAAGCGGCCGATTATCCCCTGCATGAAGATGACGGGAGCAAAGATGGCCACCAGGGTCAGGGTAGCCGCCAGCACGGCAAACACCACCTGCCGGGTGCCATTCAGCGCGGCACTGACCGGGTCGGGGTCGATCTCTTCTCGATGGCGGAAGATGTTCTCCAACACCACGATGGCATCGTCGACCACCACACCAATCAGCAGCAGCAGGCCCAGCATGGTCATGGTATTGAAGGTGTACCCCAGGAAGTACATCACCGCGACAGCGCCCAGCAACGACACCGGGATAGCAGCGGCAATGATAACGGTGGAACGGAAGCTTTTCAGAAACAGCCAGACCACGAGCGCGGTCAACAGGGTTCCCTGGATCAGATGCTCCTCCAGTGCTTCGATGATGCTACGGATCAGATCCCCATCGTTGTGGGCGACACGCAGTGTCATGCCGGGGGGTAGTTGGGGTATCAGCTCCTTATCCAGGCGGCGCTGTACCTCGTCAACAATCGCCACTGTATTGGCATTTTGTACCTTGACGATACCGATGCCGACAGTGGTCTCGGCGTTGAAGCGAGCCAACTGGCGAAAGTCGGCCAGTCCATCCTCGATATCCGCGATATCCTCCAGCCGAATGGGAGCCCCCTCAGGATAACTGACAATCAACCGGCCCAGCGCCCTGGGATCGTGATATTCGAGATCCAGTTCGATCAGCTCTTCCCGATCACCGCTCACCAGGAAACCGCCGGGTAGACGCAGGTGCTCGGCTCTGAAGGCGCGCACGATGTCCGGCACCGTGATGCCAAACGCCGCCATCCGTGTGGTATGCAGATTGACCCGGATAGTGCGCTCCCGCTCGCCGCCAAGACGCACCTGTCCCACCCCATCGATGGTCTCCAGGCGCTTCTTTATCTGATTGCGTGCATACTGGTTAAGCTGCTGCAGGGTGCGCTCTCCGGTGAGCGCCAGCCACATGACAGGCAAGGCGCCGAATTCCACCTTGGCAACCACCGGTGGCTCGGCATCGTCCGGCAATTTTGTGAGCACCTGATTGACCTTGGCCTGTACTTCGTTGAACGCCACGTCGACATTCTTGGAGAGATCAAATTTGACGTTGATGATCGAAGCGCCTGGCGTCGAAACCGAATCGATATGTTCGATGCCGGGTGTACTGTTGACAGAGGTCTCGATGATGTTGGTAATACTGGAGTCGATGATCTCGGGTGTCGCACCGGGCAGGATCGTCGTGACCGAGATCATGGGGAACTCGATGTAAGGGTAACGGTCGACGCCAATGTCCTTGTAGCTGATGATGCCGAACAGGACCAGCACGGCAGACAACATGTAGGCCAGCACATGGCGTCGGACAGAAATCTCCGGGAGATTCATGGCTGCTTCTCCACTACCTGCACCGCTGCCCCGTTAACCAGGAAGGCTGCACCGTCGGTGGCAACCCGTTCATTGCCGGCGAGACCGTCGGTGATCTCGATCAGACCATCGCTACGCTCGCCAAGCCGCACGGAACGAGCGTGGGCCTTTTCTGCCTCGATGATATAGACGACTTCACCAGCCGGCCGCCGGACCACACTGATCTCAGGCACCATCGTGGTTTGGGTCCGGGTTTCTACCAATACCTTGCCGACCACCGTGGCGCCGGGCCACCAGCTTCCAGGATTCTCGACCTCAACGATTACCACAATTGCCCGGCTTCCCCGACCTATCGATGGCTGCAACTCGGTAATCTCTCCTTCAACCTGTACATCCGGTGCAACCGGACTCTGCATCACCACTTTCAGTCCGCGGCGTATGCGCGCTGCAACAGTCTCCGGAAACGGTAGCCAGGCCTGTAGCCGATTGCGTTCAGCGATCTCAAACAGGGGATCACCGATTTTTACATAGCCGCCGTTGGATACATGACGCTGTTGTATCTCCCCTGTTGCCGGTGCGGTGATACTCGCCTTCGCGATCCTATCACTCACAATCGCAAGGCGCGCCCTGGCGGCTTCCAGCTCGGCAAGAAAGACATCGCGCTGGGCAAGCGAGTCATCCAGCTGGGTCTTGGAGATGAAGTCCTTTTTTTCCAGATCCCCGTAGCGCTTCACCCGCCTGCGCTCATTGGCGATCTGCGCTTCCAGCCGCTTGATATCGGCCTCGGAGGCACGCTTTTCCAACTTCAGGCTAGATGTGTCTATTTCCGCCAGCAGTGTTCCCTTTTCAACACTGTCACCGGTATCAGCTGCAACCTTAACTATCCGCCCGGCAACCTCTGCCGCCAGGGTTGGGGCAACCTTGCTCCGGATGCGCCCAACCGATTCCAACCAAACCTGCAGGTCCCTTTTCTCTACTGGATGGGTGGTGATCCGTACTGCCGATACCTTTGGCTCTGCCTTCTCTTCAGTCAATTCGGTCTTGTTCTCTCCGCAGGCGCTGATCAATAGCATCGGCATCAAGAAAAGGAGGAGTTGGTTCAATCGGGTATTCATCAATCGTTGCCTCTCTTGCTTGTTATACCGTTGAGCAGAATATCCATCACACCAGTGCTGTAGCCTTGTGGATCGTTGCTGTACCGGATCTCAGGAATGTGTCGCATAACTGAGGCGGCTTGGAAGAAAAACACGTTGGCTGCCACCATCAGCGTGGCAACCAGTGCGGGATCCAGCTCTGGGCGCAGTTCACCGCTCTTCTGACCGTCACGACAGAGATCAACCATCCGGGAAAAACTTTCGCCTACGACCTTCTCGGCCAGTTCTTTTCCGCGCTCAGATCCGCCCTCCAGGGCCTCTCGTAGAATCAGCCGTGAGACATGCTGATGGCCCAGGATGCTCTTCAGGTGCCTGCTGGCAAATTGGCGCAACCGCTCCCGTTGGTCCCCGGATGCTCCTTCCAACTCTTCCAAGATTTGGCTGGATTCAGTAGCCGCACTGCGCAGTACAGCCAGGTAGAGCCCCTCCTTTGAGCCGAAGTGATGGAAGACATTGGCTTTGCAGACATCGGCTTTTTCCGCGATGGCCCGAATGGACGCACCGCCAAATCCCTTTTCGGCGAAAAGGATCTCCGCTGCTTCAAGAATGGCGGCCTCTCCACTGGATAAGGGTTCACTGGTTGGTTGGGCGGCTGAGAGCATTCAAGGATACCTCACAGATAAACTAACCGATCGGTCAGCCAATATAACAGAGATCTTCGTAACTGTCTGTGGCGCTTACACTCGTTGAGTGAGAAACAGAAGGACTGCTGAAGAGAGGGCGGTTAGAAATGCAGCAGTGAAAAATGCGACTGTCATACCGAACCACTGCCACAGGACTCCAAATAACAGTGCGGCGGGCAGGATCAATAGTCCATTGAGTAAATGGTAGATTCCGAAAACCGTGGCTTTTTGGTCGGCGGGGGCAAAATCCCCAATCAAGGCTCGCTCTGCCCCCTCGGAAAAAGCACTGGCAGCCATAAAGGCCAAGAACAGCCCCCACAGCATCACTCCATCTCCGGATAACTGGGCAAAGGCAATGAGCAGAAAGAACCGGGCAACCCATCCTATGAAAACGACTCGTATCCGTCCAAGACGGTCAGACAGCGCCCCGGCGGGAGCGGCGATCAATGCCTTGACCCCATGAGCAAAAGCCCACAATAGCGGCACCCACACAATCTCGAGACCACCCTGGTACGCCCAGAGGACCAAGAAAGCCTCGGGGACGCTAGCCATGGCCAGACCGCACGACGCGATCAGCAATCCTTTGACCTGGGGATTCAACAGGCTCCAACGGAGAGGTACAGGGGAGGGTGGTGGTGGTTCAGGAAGGCCCTTCAGGACAAATATCAGCAACAGAATGAGAAGCGTTCCAGGGATGATCGAAAGAAGAAAGACTTCCTCGATTTCCGTTCCCCACTGGAGCAACAGGAAGGCGATCAACGGACCCAGCATCGCACCGGTGTGGTCCATCGCCCGATGGAATCCGAAGGCGCGGCCCCGCACTGAGGTATCGACACTGGCAGCGATCACGGCATCACGCGGCGCTGTACGTAATCCCTTCCCAACACGGTCCAGAAAGCGAAATACGAGCACCCATGTCCAACCCAACGCCAAACCAATCAAGGGGCGAGCGATATTGGAAACGGCATACCCACCAATCACCAGTTTTCTACGGTTCCAGCCACGGTCGGCAAGCCAGCCGGAAACGAGTTTGAGGATGCTGGCCGCGGCTTCCGCCACTCCTTCAATCAGCCCGACCACTGCCGGTCCGGCTCCCAGGGTGGCAGTTAGAAACAGAGGCAGTAACGGCGTAATCATCTCGCTGGCTGTGTCATTCAGCAGCGAGACAAAGCCCAAGACAATTACAGTGCGTGGCAGAGTAGGAAACACGGTATTAGTAGCTTACTGGTTCAGTATCGATATGAAACACTGAAAGAACCATAGTTAAAACCTCCATTCTGGGTTTTGAAGCGTTCAGTTTCTTTTACCCAGGTCATGGATAAATTCCATTTACTGATGGCATACCCTGCACCCAAGAACATGGAGGCATGAGTATAATTTTTTTCGACGCTGGGGCTGTCACGAAAAGTATTACCGTCCAGGAAAATATTACGAAGGGTTAATGCGCCTTTTCCACCAAGGTACCAATAGAGCCCTTTTGGGATATCATTCTGAAAAAGATAACCTGCTTTCGGATCAGCTGAAGAGGGTCCACTAAAGACATCACCGGCATATTGGGAAAACACTATTGCTCCTCCCAATACCACCCCTGTCAGCATATTTCCAAGTTTTACCTGCCCGATACCGACAAGTTCATAATGAATGGAATCGTTCAATATCCCTTTATTAAGTTGCCATCGCCGTTCATACGCTAGATTGAGGATGGGCTCGTTATGCAGCTGGTATTTCCATCCCTTTGGTTCGTCACTCCCTATAATCCCATGCACGAATTTCTGGGTTTGTTCCGCAAAGGAAGCGGGGCCGACGAGGCCTGCAAGCAATGTTAACGTGTTCGCGTAACTTTCCTTTCTTGCTTTGAACCCTACTGAGCCGTACAAAAGGCCAGCATAAGGAAGATCATCCGGCTGTGGTTCACTTATGGTGATATCTGCAGGCGTGAAAATGGTCTGTCCAAACTGATAGGTGAGAGAACGCTTGTAACCATTACCTCTGAAAATTTTGGTGTTACCAAGCAGGGAACGGAAAAACTTGGAGGTATTTGAATCGTTAAACCGATCAAATTCGGCAGATTGAATTTGTAAGTAGATGTTGCTGGAATAGTACCTATCCTCGCTATTCGGAACGAACGAATCATTCTCAACGGTGACATTCAGTGCCACCCAATCCGAATCACTCCCGCTAACAGAAGCGAGTGGAAAAAACCACAGTAAAGCGACCCATATTCGCATAACATCTCTCGCTTAACCGATCACGGAATCAGTTCCAGTTCTTGGGTTTCAATCACTGACGGACAGCTTCCTCCTCACGCATAGCATGGACAGATGTGCCGGTAGCCAGCTCTCCATCCAAATGCGTATCTGATTTATAACGGGATTATCCTGCGAACCGTTACTTCGAATACTCATATTTGCACCCTTCGCAAGTCAGGTCGCTCATGGCAAGTTGCACACGCATAAATTCAATCAGCTCCGGTAATAATCTGGCGATAGCTCTGTTTGCCGCCACCACGCCGCCATAGGGAGTGTTTTCAGGTGCAGGTTCGCTGAAAGACAACACTTGAGTCGCGAGCACCCGCCGGTGGATCTGATCAACAAGCACGAGCCGCAAACTCAATTGCACAATACTGCCGCCCCCTTCAAACACCTGCCGTAAATGCAACATTTCGGTGTCGAGACGCAACTGCGCTGCAACCGGCGCGGGCGTCTCGAGCACTACATGAAACAATCCACTATGTTCCAGGGCTTGTGTAATGATTGGTCTTAACATGTGAGCGGGTGTATCCACCCACTTGTTGTGCGTGAAGTAATCAAGTCGGTGACGTTCCTGCACATAGGCCATCAGAGAGGTATCGTAACCGGGTGCTCCTCGGGGCTGGGAAACCCACAAGATGAGACGGGGTGCACCGACTGCTGCCTGTGCCAGCTCTATATTATTCGGAAACTCCAGCATGTAGATCTTGACTGCAGCCTTGGATTGCTTGCCAGGCAAAGACGTACAGGCCTGCAAC
>CBDVCD010000061.1:0-14669 GCA_965372385.1 uncultured Gammaproteobacteria bacterium
ATTGACAGGATAAAGCAAAACTGACTTACTTCACTTTCCCTGCGTCTCGCCACCCTCACGGGGGTGGCCGCTTTGCTCTGGACCAGGTGGCCGATTTGCAGTGGATTGGGTGGCCGATTTCAGCGGAATACGCACACTGACATTAAAACAGTCAAAGTGAATGTTGATTACCACATCCAATATGACCAGCATCTCTACTCTGTGCCGCATCAACTGGTGGGGGAAAAGCTGGAGCTGCATGCCAAGAATCATCTGATCGAAATCTACTTCCAAAACAAGCGGGTTACCAGTCATGCCAGAAAGTACCACCCAGGTACGACGACGGATGCAGCACATATGCCGGTATCACATGAAAAGCATCATCAGTGGACGCCAGGACGGCTGATGAACTGGGCCAAGGATCTGGGTGATGAAGTGTTGCTGTGGGTGCAGGCACTACTCAAACAAAAACAGCATGAGGAGCAGGCCTACCGCGTCTGCCTGGGGCTATTGAATCTCTCCAGGGCCTATCCATCAAAACGAATCAATAATGCCTGTGCCATCGCCAATCAAAATAAGCTGTACCGGCTCAAGCAGATCAAATCCATCCTGCAGAGCAATCAGGATCAGTTGCTGCCGGAATCAAAAGAACAGCTGAGCTTATTACCCCAATCTCACGAAAACATCCGTGGTCCAGAAAACTTCCACTGAGCCAATAAAGGAGACCACTATGTTAGATCAAACCATTACCCAACTCAGACAGCTAAAACTCACTGGCATGGCCAATGCCCTGATCAGTCAGATAGAGCAGCCCGGTACCTATGAAGACTTGCCTTTTGAACAAAGGCTGCAGCTACTGACAGACTGCGAACAGCAGGATAGAAATCAGCGTAAACAGCAAAGATTACTGAAAGTAGCCAAGCTGAAAATAGCCGCAAACCCAAAAGATATCGATTACCAGCATCCCAGAGGACTGAAGCAATCGCTGGTGGCCAGTCTGTTGCAATGTGACTGGATAAACAAATATCAAAATCTGCTTCTGACAGGTCCTTGTGGCAGTGGAAAAACTTATATTGCTTGCGCCTTGGCTCATGCGGCCTGCATGAAGGGGTATCGTGCTAAATACTATCGATTATCACGGCTTTTGTTGGAACTGACCCAGGCGAAGGCAGATGGTAGCTACAGCAAAGCCTTGCAAACGTTAGCAAGGTTGGACGTGCTCATTCTGGATGACTGGGGACTGGAACCCCTAAAAGCAGCCCAGCGAAATGACGTGATGGAGATTATGGATGACCGTAATGGCAGTTCATCTACCGTGATCATCAGCCAGCTTCCTACAGATCAATGGTACCAATCCATTGGGGATAATACCCTGGCAGACGCCATTTTAGACCGACTGATGCACAACGCTCACCGAATCAAACTGAAAGGAGAATCTATGCGGAAATTACAATCAGAAATTGACTGATCGTGAACACTTGAGTTAAAAAGACACTGAACCCAATGCGTGGCCAAGGAGGGTGTTCACGATCACCAGAATCGGTGTTCATGATCAGCAGAATACGCAATAGAGGGTTTCCGGCTTAAGCAGTTGCACGATGCCTCTGTCAGCGACGAACGGCTCAACGAAGTCGTGAGGTGGAGTTCTAAATCTGGTTTCAATAAGGATAGTGCTGACGTTCCAGTTTCATTGTTCCAAGAAGTTCGACATTCAGTTGAGAAATATGAGGAATACAGTCTGATTATCACAGATATGAATAAGGGAGGATTTGTCATACCAGAGATGAGTCAGCGGGCCAGTAATGAGGATGAATGGTTTGATTGGACTATGAAAAGCCACGTAGCTGGATCAGTCATGACAGAGACCTTGAATACGTTAGGTCCCCAGATAGTCGACGTGGACAGTCCGCTAGTTTACTGGCAACAGATCAAAATCGCCGCATCGAAAATACGCAAGAAAGGGGGTACGCCTATACTTTTCGTCGGGGGTCAAGCTGAACCACACTGGCTACTGGAATGGGCCAGTAGTAGCTTCTATGAGGGTGTGCCACGTCCAGGGGGTCCTCGATTGGTCCATGAAAAATGTTTCGAGGATAATGGTTATGTCGGGAGCTTGAACGACGTTCCAGTATTTGTTGGGCCGATTGGCCCGGGATCGTCATATCTAATCCAAGAGGAATCACTGGATGCTCTGACGTTCACAGAATTCGAGGACGGTGTATATGTACAGGTATCATTTGAGCCGGTTGAAGGGAAGGACACGCTTATCAACCTCAGATTGTCCTGGCGCTTCCAACTGGACTTGAAGATGCGCGAATGTTGGCAATTGCGATATATTCAGAGTCAGGAGCCAATGAAGGCGGTCTGAGATAAAGATGCCGGAATGATGTACTGAGCCAGCATCATAGGCTAATGATTGGTAAGATCAGTGCAACTTGGCGTCCATGAGCTTTCCGGGGGAATATTTCCCCTATATCCGCGAGTATCACGTGTGACGCCATGAGGGACTTTTGCGGTATTTAGCTATGAATCATCCAGCATTGTTAGGCAAATTGGGTAACGTGCGTTCCAGTATTCGCTTTTAAATACAAGTAGTTAGAGGCTAAAATACTAACTACAAGTTATGCCATCTCGGATTGCCGACACTTCCCTGTGTCGAATCTATCCGCCGTTTCTGGGCAGACGCTATTTAATTTGACCAGTCGTACTATCGCTGTTGCCTTTGTTGTCAGTCCAGGTCAGTTCGACACTGTCGCCTTTGGCGCCACCTTCGAACTTGAAGGAGATATAGGGGTTCTTTGAAACACCCCCACTCCAATCCGCGGTCAACACAGTTGTACCGTTATGTTTGCAGACAACCTCCTGGATGAAGTGCGCTGGGATCTTCTCCCCGGTTTTTTTGTCTTTACGACCACCTGTCTCCATTGGGTGTGTCATCAGCGCCTTTACGGTGGTTATGCCATTTTTTTCCTTGGCGCGGATTTTAATACTCGATTTGGCCATCTTAGATTACCTCGTGAATTCGGTTTTTGCTGATGTGTTGCTGACTTAACCGCCGCAACCACCGATGGTGACTTTTACGTTCTTACTGGCGCTGTAGAGTTTACCATTGGCCTTGACTACGCCGATAACATCACCGGTCTTACCCATTTTGATGCGGGTTGAGATAAAGCCCTGAGCGCCTTTGCCCAAGGTGAAATTGGCAATCAAGGGGACGGGGTTGGCGGATGCAACCACGGCGATGGATTCGACGCCTGCCATGGAGGTTTCGATAGTAATCGGTACCACGGCACCATTTTCAGCGATGTCAGGTGCCTTGATCTTGATTTCCTCAGATGGCTCAGGGCTGCCTGAACCCATCAGGGCATTCAGGGCGTCGGGGACTTCTTTGGCTTCGAAAGCCGCCTTGTTCCATTCAGCCAGTATCTGCTGTGGCGCCAACAGACCTGCTCCGGCAGCCACACCAACTGCACTGGCAGTCAGTGATCTTTTAAGGAAGATCCTGCGTTTCATATCTGTGCTCATTAATTCTCTCCAGACTGAGAAAGCGTTAGTTGATAAAATATTGGTCATATCGATGAGATGCCGATTTCACTGCTTACGGTACCTAACTTAATAGTCCAATCCTGGCATTCCGCTAGCATTAAAGGATGCGGTTTGCCGCATCAGCTTCTCCTTTTGGATATTTCCAATTCAGTGGATTCGCGTTGTTGTTATACGAGTGTTTAGCGACACCCTTGATAACCTCTTTAGGTGGGGCATAAGAATACTCTAATAACCGCTGATGGCAAGTAAAATTGCCTATATATTAGTGGTTTATAATTTAGTGAACACGGATTTCTCGGTTCGATAGTGGGTTTCATACAGGTTCGATTGTGGTTTACCTTATTGGTGATTGTATGTTTATTTGACCACCTGTTTGCCTGTTCGGGATTATTTGGATGCCTCTTTTTTTCTCGCCACTAGCCGTTTGAGCTCTTTCTGCCTGGACTCGATCTTCGACGAGAGATAAAAATCGCTTTTATCATCACCTTTAGCGGCGATTTTTAACTGCTGTACCGCTGCTTCAAGTTGTCCATCCGCAACATAGGCCTCCGCGAGCAGACGGTGGGATTCGGTAGTATTGCCGAGTAGTTCTTCCGCTTTGCCCAGCAGGCGAAAGAGCCTGGGGTCGTTGGGGCGCAGACTGCGTATACGGTTAGTCACTTTTTTGGCCTGTGCCGCTCTGTCTGCCTGCAAAAGATGTTCGATATAAGCCACTGCGAGTGGGTAGTTATCCGGCATCAAGCTACTGGCGGTGGCAAGTGAGTCCAGCGCAAGGTTCGGTTTACCTGATTGTTTGGCAATCTCAGCATCGGCAAGAATATACTCGATTTGCTCTGGTCTCTGTTTCAGTAGCTCGGTTACCAGTTCCTTGGCCTTCTTGTAGTTGTGCTTGGCGGTCAAGGCCAGCGCATAACCGTATTGGTGCGCCTCTTTGTTCAAGTAGCGCCCCTCTTTCAATCCGCTCTGAAAGTGTTTGATGGCTTCATCCGGGGTGGAAAACTGGCGAAACCGCAATGCCTCTCGGATCAGATAGTATTGGGTGCTTCCGGTATATTGGCGATAGGCATACTCTTCAGCACGGCCAAGTGAGTCCGCGATACGGTTAGTCGTCACGGGATGGGTGCGTAGAATTTCAGGTATGCCGGAATCGAACATCCGGTTGGCATGGGTCAGGCGTTCGAAAAACACCGGCATGGCCCGTGGGTCGAAATCTGCGCCCGCCAAGATGCGAATGCCCACATGATCGGCCTCCTGTTCATTGCTGCGGGTAAAATTGATCTGTTCCTGCAGGGCGCCAGCCTGGACACCCGATGCCAACGCGATGCCGGCATCCGCAGAGGAGGTGGTAACCCCCACCAGGATGGCGGCCAGGATGAGGGCCGCGGTCTTTCCACTCAGCTGATTGGCGGCATCGAACGCGCGTAGCAGATGTTTCTGGGTAATGTGGGCGATTTCGTGGGCAACCACCGAGGCAAGTTCACTTTCACTCTGGGTGGCAAGCATCAGTCCGCTGAAGATGCCAATGTGTCCTCCTGGACCGGCAAAGGCATTGATGACCGAGTCTTCGATAATGAAAAAATTGAATGGCCGGGCGGCGGCCTCACTCTGCTTTAACAGTCGGTGGCCAAGATCCTGGATGTACTCTGAAATCACCGGGTCAGTGATTACCGCTTGGGATTCGCGGATGTTCTGCATGAACGCCTTGCCCAGACGAATCTCATCGGCGGGTGTCAGGTATCGATCCGAGGGAGAGCCCAGTTCTGGCAGGCGAATGTTATCACCGGTCGAACCAGGCCCTTCGGCAACAGCGCTGAAGGTGATGATGATCGAACAGATGAAGGCTAAGAGGAACTGAATCAGGTGTCTGAAATGCATATACATACCGCTATATGGATTAGCTGCAGTGCCAGGAGTTCCCTTGATGTTATCTGTTGTGCGCCGTGGTTGAAAGCTGACTATTCGGATGAACTGTTTAGTACGATGAAAGTATCCAAGCATTTAAGGGCCACGGAAAAAAAGATTTGTCCTATCTCACGCCCCTCTTCGGGCAATCTTTGGACGATTTTCAATCGCAAATTCCTCAAATTAGTCCAGCTACGCCGCACAGGGAGGTGCCAGTGTCGCGAGAGGCAGGACGCCGGCAGCGATGTCTTGCGGATTTGCTCAATCAAATCGCCCAAATCTGACCCACAGGGATATGCCGGTTCCGTCAGGAATATGAACCGGCGCACCCAAATATGAACGTGATCTTCGGACAAATCATTTTTTCCACAGCCCTAATTGAGCTGGATTCGTTGTCCCCATGGAGTTTTGCGCTTGCCTTTGACCAGCCAGATGACCGGGTAAGTGGGTTCCAGGCTCGGGAAGGCACCTTCCGCATCGGTGAAGTAGACCAGCAGATCGGGGCGTAGCCCCTGTTGCTCGACCCACTCGAAGACGGGTTTGAAGCTGGTGCCGCCGCCACCGGTTATCTTCTCCGGCAGGCTGAACTCGTCCCAGGCCTCGAACTCCCATGGGGCCTCTTCAGCCAGTTGTGAATCGCAGGCAAGCAGGCTTATCCGTGCTCGAATCTGTCCCTTCAGGGCATTGATTTCAGCCAGGAATTCACTCATCTCCTCATCCTGGATGGAGCCGCTGGTGTCCAACGCCACCACCAACTCTGCCTGATTGCTGCGCAGGCTGGGCATGATGAAGTCACCCTCCCGGCGGGAAGGGCGTATATAACTGAAGTCGTCCCGCGCCACGGCGGTCATGTAACGGGCCAGCAACAGACGCCAGGGGAGTTGGGGTTGTAGCAGGTGGTCCACCATACGGGCCATCTCGCCACCCAGCTTGCCGGCTTGCATCGCCTGCTGGGCGGCACCCGCCAGCCGTTGCTGCCATTGGATGTTGAGGGTTTCCGTCTCGTCGGGGGTCAAAGGTTCCGGCTCGCCGCCACTCCCTTCACCCTGGTCTTGCGTGTTCTGCTTGTCCGATTTTTCTGCGGAGAGGTCCTTCTCGGTTTTACTGCTCCCAGAGCCTTTGCTGTTGTCTTTGTCATAGACATGGTTGTCCAGGGGCTGCTCGTCATCCTTCTCATCCAGGCAGGGGTAGATCTCCTCCACGGTCATGCCTTTGAACTGCTGCAGGTAGAGGGAGCCTGGGGGCGCCTTCAAGCCGTCTCCGATGAGCAGGGGGTTGATGGCGTAGTCACAGGCCATGTCCCAGTGCAGTTTGCGGCGGTGCTGTCTGCGGGCGAAGTGCGAGAGCGCGCAGTGCAGGGCCTCATGGGCCAGCACGAACTGGGTTTCATCCAGGCTCAGGCAGTCGATGAATTCCGGGTTGTAATAGAACCTGCGGGCATCGGTGGCGGTGGTGGGGCACCAGCCATCATTTGCCACCTCCATGGGCAGGCGTAGCACCAGTGCCCCCAGAAACGGTTTGTCCAGGATCAGCTTGGTGCGGGCCGCGGCCAGCTTGGTTTCGATCTGCGCTAAATCCATTATTTTATCCGCAAATGAACGCTAATAAACGCAAATTTCCACTAATGATTTCTTTATTGGCGTTCATTTGTGTCCCGTAGGAGGAGTGGTGTTTGGATGCGCCGTTAACGGACCTAAGGATGGAAGTACCCTTGGGGTGCGGACTCACTATTCATAGAGCATGACATCGGAGATGGTCTGGGCCCAGGCGCTGAACTCGGGCAGCTCGAAGATCGTGTTGCCGATCGCCCGGTGCATGTCGGAGACCAGCATGACCCCCATCTCCCGCTGTGGAAAACGTCCGGCATAGTCGAGTATGCGGCCATGGATCTGCGCACCATCACCCGCCTCCTGGGCGCGGATTGCCCGGCCCACCAGGGCGGCGGCCACCGCATACTGGAGATCGATCTCGCTGGGTACCGGCACCGTCTCTTCTCCAGCCAGGATGGCGTCCAGATCAGGCATCTTGTCCAGACTGTTGACGAAAGCGGTCAACTCCACCCCGGCCGCGGGTCCAACACAGGCCTGCAGGGTGCCCTGCAACAGGTCGTGATGATCGTAAAACTTGTGCAGAGCACGATGGGCGAACTCCCAGGAGCGGGGGGAGGGGAAGGCCACTGGGTTGTGGGTTGGGTCGAAGTCGAACAGCAGCTCCGGGCGAAAACGCAGAAAGGCGATGACCCGTTCGTCGATGTTGTTGCGATAGGCCCAGAGGACCCAATCATCCAGATTGGTCTCCACTTCGAAGTGGGAGAAACGATTGGCCAGGGGGGCCGGCATGCTGTAGGTCACGCCCCGATCCCCCTGACGGTTACCGGCGGCAAAGATGGCCCAGCCATCCGGTACCTGGTATTCGCCCAAACGGCGGTCGAGGATCAGCTGATAGGCGGCAGCGGAGACGGTGGGTGGGGCAGAGGTGATCTCGTCCAGAAACAGGATCCCTTCCTGGCCATGACGTTGCGCGTCAGGCAGTAGGGCAGGCACTGCCCAATGGACTTGGTCATCAATGCGGAAAGGGATGCCGCGCAGGTCACTCGGTTCCATTTGGGAGAGGCGGATGTCAATCACCGCCGTGCCATGATTGTCAGCCACCTGTCGCACCATATCCGATTTGCCGACGCCTGGAGGGCCCCAGAGCATGACCGGTGTGTGGTGGCCGACCCGGGTACTTTTGAATTCCCGTTCCAGGATGGTTAAAAGTTGTGCAGGACGCATAATCCTAGAATCCTTAGTCCAAGAGATTTCTGACCGCCCGGGCCAGCTGTTTGCATACATCAGGACCGTCCGCGTCCATCACCTGGTCGATGACCCAGCGGTTCTCCTGCTCACTGCCCATGATCTGCTGGATCTCGTAACCGAGATGGCGCAGGAAGGGGTAGCTCGGCCCTTCATCCGTAAAATTGAACTCGGCATAGTCACCTGATCTTTCGTTGAAAAGTCCGATGAACTGGTTGGCGTGATCACCCGGTCCCAACAGTTCGACGCTGTTATCCTGGTAATGATCGGCTAGCTTCATCACCAGGGCGGTGATGAGTTCTCTCCGGTGCTCCTTGTCCAACATCTTGTGGATCGTCCGGTCGACGATCTGTACTTCGAAGGCGAGGTATTCGGCAATGACTGAGAGGCGTTGCTGATCGTCGTCATAGACAAAATTTTCCCCATGCAGGGTGATCGCCTTGTCCAGGGCGATTCTCCAGGCAATGAAGGCGAGGGCACCGCCGATCTCCTTGGGGGAGCGGTCGCTGTCCTCGTCATACCACTGGCTTTTGATTCTGATGGCCAATCTTTTTCTCCTGTCTACAGCGGACATTCACTGGCGTTTCGCCGTCTCTAGAGGGGGCGGGGTGTATCTGGGTGAAGTGGAGATTTCGTAAGAATACTGCAGTGAACTATTTTAGGGAATATCCAACTATTTTACTTGGTTTAAGAGAGAATTCAAACTACTACTCACGAATGACTTCAGAGAAGCACTATCTTCGCCCGGTTTTTTCGGGATTGCGCAGCAGGACATAGGCCGCACCAGTACCGCCATCACGCCGGGTGGCGGAGGTAAAGGCGAGGACATCCTCGCGCTGGCGTAACCAGAGGTTGAGTTTCTGCTTGAGGACCGGCTGCCGTTCTTCCGAGCCGTAGCCCTTGCCATGAATGATGCGGGCGCAGCGTACTCCGCGCCGGTGGCACTCCTCGATGAACAGGTTGAGATCCGCGCGGGCATGACGCGCCGTCAAGCCATGCAGGTCGAGTTCCAGACCAATTTCGAGGTGGCCACGCCGGAGTTCCTGTACCACCCTGTGCTGAATGCCGGGTCGAGCGAAGTAGAGTTCATCGGGGGCCTCGATTTCGTTTTCCGAATAGAGATCCACCTCTTCTTCATCGGGGGATCCGTCATCCAGGTAGAGCGGTCGGGGAGGAAGTCGCTTGCGATAAGGTTCGGTTTGGTCATGTTCAAGCGGTTTTACTTCGTTCAAGGTCGCCTGAAACAGCTTTTGATCTTCCGAATTCTTTGTGTCGTCGGTTCCCATGGCAAGCGGCTCTGTCTGTGAATGAGATACAGTGATTCTCATTGGATTGTTTCGTCACAACATATAGATGGTGTGACTGTTTGATAATTCCAGTATATTTGTTTGAGTTATGAAAATACTATTGAGCAATGACGATGGCTACCAGGCCGCGGGCCTGTGTGCCCTTGCCGAAGCACTCTCTCCATTGGGGGAGATCATGGTGGTGGCGCCGGAGCGGGATCGCAGTGGTGCCAGCAATTCATTGACCCTGGACCACCCTCTTCGTTGTCACAGCATGGATAATGGCTTCATCCGGGTGGACGGCACACCGACCGATTGCGTTCATCTGGCGATCACGGGCCTGCTTGCCGAGGAGCCGGATATCGTGGTGTCGGGTATCAACTCGGGGCCGAACATGGGGGACGATGTGCTCTATTCCGGTACTGTGGCCGCAGCGACTGAAGGACGGTTTCTTGGCCTGCCTGCCATCGCGATTTCCATGAACTCCTTTCAGCCGGAGCATTTCGCGACCGGTGCAAGGGTGGCTCTGGAACTGCTGAGCCGGTTACGAGATGCGCCGCTCGATACAGACGTGATTCTGAATGTGAATGTGCCCGATCTTCCCTATGACGAGCTGCGAGGATTCAGCTCCACCCGGCTTGGACATCGACACAAGGCGGAGCCGGTGGTGAAGACTCGTGACCCAAGGGGCAAGACGATCTATTGGGTTGGACCGGCGGGGGCGGAACAGGATGCGGGGCCAGGTACAGACTTTCATGCGGTGCGTGAGGGGTATGTATCCGTAACGCCTTTGCAGGTGGATCTGACTCGCCATAACGCCCTCGAGGTAGTCAGCAATTGGTTGGACCGTTCATGATGCGACAGGAACATCTGGGTATAGGTATGACCTCCCAACGCACCCGGGAGCGCCTGATCCAACGGATCAGAGAGAAAGGGGTGCGAAATCCAGCGGTACTGGAGGCAATGCGCAACACACCACGGCATATCTTCGTGGATGAAGCACTGGCCAGTCGGGCCTACGAAGATACCGCTCTACCCATCGGTCATGGTCAGACGATTTCCCAACCCTAGACCGTGGCGCGTATGACCGAGGCCCTGCTCGCGGGCCCCCCTCTCGATACCGTACTGGAGATAGGCACCGGGTCGGGATATCAATGCGCGATACTTGCCCAGTTGGTAAGACGGGTCTACAGCATCGAGAGGATCGCGGCGCTGCAGGAGATGGCCAGAGCCAGGTTTCGGGAACTTGGCCTGCGCAATATCCATCTCAAACATAGTGACGGGGGGATCGGGTTGCCTGAATATGCGCCATTTGATGGCATCCTGGTGACGGCCGCGCCTGAAGGCATTCCACAAACGTTGCTGCAACAGCTTAAACCGGGGGGCAGACTGGTGTTACCGACCCAATCCCCTGGAGGCCAGGTCCTGGTGAGAATAACCCGTACCGCTGAGGGCTATGAGCAGCAGCGGCTGGAACCCGTAAATTTTGTTCCACTGGTCAGAGGGGTGATATAAATGCGTCTGTTTTCAGCGCTTTACGAGCGTGCCATGCGGTGGTCCAGGCATCCCCATGCGCCTCGTTACCTGGCAGGTTTGAGTTTCGCTGAATCCTCTTTTTTTCCGATTCCACCGGATGTGATGCTGGCCCCCATGAGCCTGGCAGCACCAAAAAGGGCCTGGTACTTTGCCGGCTTGACCACCCTGGCTTCGGTCCTGGGGGGGCTGCTCGGATATTACATTGGGATCTTTGCCTTTGATCTGATCGAACCCTGGTTGCATGACCTGGGTTACTGGGGCACCTATCTGCAGGCCAAGGCCTGGTTTGACGAGTGGGGAATCTGGGCCATATTTCTGGCTGGCTTCTCTCCCATCCCCTATAAGATCTTCACCATTACAGCGGGGGTCATCGCGATGGCGTTACTCCCCTTTGTCATTGCCTCCGCGGTCGGTCGCGGTGCCCGCTTCTTTCTAGTGGCGGCATTGATGGCCTGGGGTGGTGAACGTATGGAGTCCGTGCTGCAGCGATATGTCGATCGCCTTGGCTGGTCGCTGATTGTGGTTTTTGCGTTGGCGATCTTCTACTTCAAAATGAGCTGATACTGAGGTTTTGTCGGTTTGAGTCCAGCCAGCATCAACTTGGCCGGAAGAGGGGGAAAAAACCTGTGGAGGTTTGGGTATGTTCTGTTGCTTTTTCTGTTGCTTGCCTGCTCCTCGAAGGGGACCGCTCCTGTCTATAATCGTAACCCTGCACAAGCACCTGCAAGGGCAGCGGTTCCCGCCGATTTTTACCAGGTAAAGCGCGGTGATACGCTCTACTCAATCGCTTGGCGCTATCGTCTGGATTACCATCGTCTGGCGGCCTGGAACAGAATCGGGAGACCGCACTATCGGATCTACCCGGGACAGCGGCTGCGCCTCAAACCACCGCCTAAGCGCAAGCGACCGGCTAATCGGCCCGCATCCAGGCCTAAGCACCAAGCGCCCCCAGTTAAGACATCAGCTCCCGTTGCTACCCAGCGAGTGAAGGGAACATCGCCTCAGGTAACGTTAGCAAAGGACGGGCCAAGTAGTCTCAAGTTAATTTGGCGCTGGCCGACCAATGGGAGAGTGATTCAAACCTACTCTGCCACCGATCCGGCACGGAAAGGTATCTGGATCAGAGGGGTGTCAGGTCAACCGGTGGTTGCCACCGAGGCCGGTAAGGTTGTGTATAGCGGGGGTGGACTGGTCGGGTATGGAAATCTTATTATTGTGAAGCATAATAACAAGTACCTAAGCGCCTACGGATATAACAAAAAGCTCCTTGTGAAAGAGGGAGATAAGGTAAAAAGGGGTGAGCAAATCGCACGCATGGGTTCACCTAGAAATGGAGCGGATCCGATTTTGCACTTTGAAATCAGAAAGTACGGTAATCCGATAAATCCTTTGCCTTTACTGCCGAGATAATGATGAAAGTGGTTAGATTGGTTTTGGGGGAGTGAGATGATTAAAGAACAGGGTGAGCTGGATGAAGTGGATCTTGAATCGGTGTCAGACAGGCTGCTTGAGAATGACCCGGTATTGGTAGAGGGACAGCAAGATAAAGCGGTGGTCAGCTCCCGGGCATTGCCCAGGGGTGTTGTCCCACCGAAGAAGGGCATGGAGCCAAACGATTCTCAGATGGATGCCACCCGGATATACCTCAATGAAATAGGCATCTCAAAACTGTTGACCGCGGAGGAAGAGGTCTACTTTGCCCGTTTGGCCCAAAGCGGTGACCAGCCAGCCCGTCAACGGATGATCGAGAGTAATCTCCGCCTGGTGGTGAAGATTGCCCGCCGCTATATGAATCGGGGGTTGGCGCTGCTGGATCTGATCGAAGAGGGAAATCTCGGTTTGATTCGGGCTGTGGAAAAGTTTGATCCGGAGCGGGGCTTCCGATTCTCCACTTACGCCACTTGGTGGATTCGCCAGACCATCGAGCGGGCGATTATGAATCAGACCCGGACTATCCGGCTGCCGATTCATGTCGTGAAGGAGATCAATGTCTACCTGCGGGCAGCCAGGCAGCTTGCCCAGACCCTGGATCATGAACCCAGTGCTGAGGAGATCGCCGATCTCCTGGATAAACCCATCAGTGAAGTGAAACGCATGTTGGGGCTCAATGAGCGAGTCACCTCGGTAGATACTCCATTTGGCAAGGATGCGGATAAACCGCTGCTGGAAACGATTGCGGACGAGAAAATTCAGGATCCTACAGTGAGGATCCAGAATGATGGGTTGCAGGCAAATCTGGACAAATGGTTAGGTAAGCTGAATGAAAAACAGCGTGAGGTGGTTGAGCGTCGATTCGGCCTGCATGGCTATGAGAATTCCACCCTTGAGCAGGTTGCCAATGAACTGGGTGTGACGCGTGAGAGGGTCCGGCAGATACAGATGGATGCACTGCGCAGATTGCGGGATATTCTGGAACGAGACGGATTTTCGGTGGATGTGATCTTCAAGTGATGCTTTCAGCTAATATTCGATCCAGAGACCTCAGAGCATGAGGGAATAAATTATTTAAAGGGGGATAGTCAGCTAGCGCCTCCTGGTACAAGATATAGGGGTGGAAGATTTACGAGATAAACAGAAATCATGGCTAAGTCTGGAAGCAGGGCGAGACTATCCACGAACATATCGGGAATTTGTGGAGTGGTTTCCTGACGAGGAATCCTGTATCGCTTATCTGAAAAGGCTGCGTTGGCCTAGTGGTTTTATTTGCCCGGCATGCGGCTTTGCTTCAGAACCGTGGCATCAAACACGAGGGAGACTGGTTTGCTCTCAATGTCGTCATCAAGCATCCGCCACTAGAGGGACTATCTTTGACAAGACACGCACCCCTTTTACAACTTGGTTTGAAGCTGCTTGGCACGTGACAACAGCAAAGAATGGTATGTCCGCAAAAACACTACAACGAACATTAGGCACAAGCTATCGTACTGCATGGAAAATACTTCACCAGTATCGTATTGCTATGGTACGGAGTGAACGAGAGCAGTTGTCCGGAATCGTTGAGGTCGATGAGAGCCTTGTGGGTGGTGTCGACCATGGTGGTAAACGAGGGCGTGGAGCCGATAAAGCTATCGTTGCGATTGCTGTTGAGATCAAAAAACCAAAGGGGTTTGGTCGAGTCCGAATGCGTCATATTCCTGATGCCTCAGGTGATCAGTTGCTTGCATTTGTCACTGACATAGTGGCTTCTGGGAGTACTGTACAAACCGATGGTTGGGGAGGATACAACGATCTGCAACAGAAGGGGTATGTGCACCAAAAGACGGTGCTTTCATCCAGTGATGACCCGGCACACGTTTCTATGCCGGGCGTCCATCGCATTGCGAGTCTGCTCAAGCGGTGGATTCTTGGTACACATCAGGGGTCGGTCAGTGTTGAGCATTTGCAATCTTATCTGGAGGAATTTACTTTTCGATTCAACCGTCGCACATCACGTAGCCGTGGACTGGTTTTTCGGAGATTACTTGAACAAGCTGTCATTACGGGGCCCATAATCGAGCCAGAAATTGCTCATGGCTTTGATTGGCAGCACCACAACATATAGTGGGAGGAGGCGCTAGCTGACTACCCCCCTAATTAAATATATTTAGTAAACTGTCACCGTAATTCGCAGGGTTGGGCCTAAACG
>CBDVCD010000062.1:0-14624 GCA_965372385.1 uncultured Gammaproteobacteria bacterium
GCTTCATCCATGTCTCAAGGAGCAAATCACAAGAACAGACGTTTTTTCAGCCTGAAATGGAAGGCTGTATTGATCTTCAGTCTGGTGCTGATCGTCGTGAATGCCGGTCTCGCCGGTCTGGGATATCAGCAACTACGGGAACAGTTCACCCAACAACAGAAACAGATCAGACAGCAGCAGATCCAGGAACTTCATGCGCTTATTCGCGACAGTTTCAATGAACTGGAACAGATCGCCTCACTCATTCCCAGCATGGCGCCAGCCCTCTCCTCAGCCGACTCCATGACCATTCGGCTGAAAAAGATATTTGCCGAGCAATCAGCAACCTTGGAATTTGACTGGGGGCTTGACGAGGCACACTACTTCTCTGCTGAAAACCGCTTGCTGTTTTCCTGGCGGCCTGCGATCAATATGGAACGTTTCAGTCCAATGATCCATGGGGTAAATTCCACTGAGCAACCGAATAGCCAACTGGATTGCAGTGACTTGTGTCGACAATATGTCGCGGTTCCTGTTCTGCACGCGGGTCAGAAGAACGGGGTACTGCTGCTAAGCCGACTCGTCGCCGACGCTGTCATCTCCTTCAAGGATATAACCGGTGCGGACATAGCAATCATTTCCCATGAATTGGGTAAAGATTGGGGCAAGACGAGATACCGCTATTTAACTGAATGGGACCGCCAAGTGGTCGCGCTGACCAACCCCGAGACCAACATGCCGCTGCTTCTCGACGTCTCGAGAAATTATCCATTTAATGAACTTCTCAACACCAGCAGAGAGATTGCCCACGCAAGTCATCACTACACCCTTCAGTCAGTACGGATAAGCAACGATGGCTCGAAGAATGCCACCCACTTCCTCATCATCAACGATATCACCCAGGCAGTAAGCCATATCGCCAAGGCCACGCAAAACAGCCTCCTGTTTGGCCTGTTTGGCTTTCTGATATCTGAATTTCTCTTACTGCTGTTGCTCTGGCGACCCTTGAACCGCTTGCTACTGGTGTCAAAGAGCCTCCCCCTGCTGGCACACAATGCTTACAGCGAGGCTCGAGAGATGCACCAAACAAGCGGTCGGTCTTGGCATAAAGACGAGATCGATATTGCAGGAGAAACAACCTTAGAGCTATCTCATACCCTGGAATCACTGCACAACGAGATTAAGCAACAGACCCAAAACCTTATCCAAAGAGGGCTGGAACTCACCAGAGAGCGAGATTTTGTTACCGGGCTGCTCAACAGCGCCCAGGTTATCATCTTGACCCAGGATTGTGATGGGCAGATCCTGACCCTCAATCCTCAAGGCAAAAAGTGTCTGGAAAGCAACAGCCGGCCAGAGCAATTCCAGGCTCAGAACTTCTTCCAATTGATCACCCATGATTCCGAAAGGGCTTTATTGCACCGCTCTATAGACGCCCTAAAAGCCGGTTTGTCCCTCGCCTATCAGCATGACAGCCGAATCACCTCGGGGGATGGGGTTTACCGAAGCATCTCTTGGATTCACTCGCGGCTACCGGGAGAGAATACTTCAGGTAATCCCATCATTCTCTCGGTGGGCCTGGATATTACCGATCGTGAAAAGGCGGAACAACAGCTTACCTGGTTGGCCAATCATGACCCATTGACCGAACTCTATAACCGCCGTTACTTCCAACGCGCTTTCGAAGATATCTTGTCCCGGGCCAATCGTTATCACCACAGCGTGGCCCTGCTCTTTTTCGACCTGGATCAGTTCAAGTATGTCAACGACACCAGCGGCCACCAGGCTGGCGATGCCATGCTGAGGGTAGTGGCCGAGCGTCTGCATCAGCTCACCCGTTCAAGCGACCTGCTGGCCAGACTTGGCGGGGACGAGTTTGCCATCGTCATCCCGGAAACCGATGTCAAAGGCGCCATCCAGGTAGCGGAAAAAATACTGGAAGATCTCAGACAGATTTCACTGCCTACCAAAGGGCGTAGTCACCGCGTTTCCACCAGTATCGGGATTGTGATGTATCCCAAGCATGGAAATACGACCCAGGACCTGATGTCCAATGCGGATCTTTCCATGTATCAGGCCAAAGAGGGTGGACGTGATCGTTGGTATCTGTTTGCCCTGGATGATCGGATGCGGGAACAGATGAGCGCACGTCTGACCTGGAAGGAGAAAATCGAGCAGGCGTTGACCGACTCCGCGTTCTTTCTTCACTACCAACCGATCCTCGAGATCAAAACCGGGCTTATTTCACACTATGAGGTGCTGGTACGCATGCGGGAAAAGGATGGCAGCATTGCCATGCCAGGCGATTTCATACCAATTGCTGAAAGGACCGGTCTGATCCACCGTATCGACCGCTTTGTGCTCAGGGAAGCCATCGGTCAGCTAGCCGTATTGCAAAAATCAATAAGCCAGGAAATCAACTTTTCCATCAACCTGTCTGGTCTCGTTGTGGATGACCCCGAGCTATTGCCACTGCTGAAACAACTGTTGAAACACAGTGGCGTAAACCCTCACCACCTGGTCTTTGAGTTGACGGAAACCGCCACCCTGGCCGACATGGCATCTGCCGAGAAACTGATGCATGAGCTGAGGGATCTGGGTTGTCGTTTTGCCATGGATGATTTCGGCGTTGGCTTCTCCTCCTTCTATTATCTGCGGGAGTTGCCTCTGGATATCGTAAAGATCGATGGCTCATTCATCCGCCAGCTCCCGAATAGCCCGGAAGATCAAGTGTTTGTGAAAGCCCTGACCGCCATGGCATCCGGCCTGATGAAGAAGACTGTTGCGGAATTCGTCGAAGACCAGGAGACCCTCAATCTGTTAGCGGAGATTGGGGTCGATTATGCTCAAGGCTATTACATTGGAAAACCGCAACCGACAATCCTCATGTCCCAAGCTGAGCGAGACTTAGCCCATCTTTCGATTTTGAAGACAACAATTCCTGAAAAAACGGATAGATAGCTATTATCTGACGCACTTTATGGCACGACGGATTTGTTTTTGTTTCCAGATAAACGCGAGGGGTTAGACCAGAGTTTCTTGGATCTGCCCCGGCTGTGGCGAGGAGTGGTGCAGGGACGCACCGTTAACGGACCTAAGGATGGAAAATACCCAAGGCATCGTAAATCGCATTCTGGTGGGGTTCTGCGCGGGTCGCCTTGCGAATGTGGAAGGTTTTACCATCTTCACACCACCTCCCCTTTTAAAGAATTCGCCTACCTGACCGTCTTAATCCATACGATACAGCACAATAACCCCATTGAGGCTTGTAAAACTAAAATTATGAATTCTGTCGATAAACGTAAAGGTGAGATGCCAATTCCAGAGAATCTGGAAGACTATCTTAACGAGTCACAAATGCTTACCATCCATCGAATAATCAACTTCGGATGGGAAATTAGATTCATACGCAGGCCTCTCTTTCAATACCCTGTTGCTGTGTTATGGAACCCACAGGGAGAACAAATCGGTATTTTAGAAGAAGACGGAAGGATTAATTTAGAATCCGATATTCAATTACGCGACAAGAAATAGCGCATATACCGAAATACCGGGGTCTTGTCTGGTGACTTCCAGGTGGTAGATTTTCACCCCATGGCCAGACCGCATCGTATCGTCTGAAGTTCTTTTCTAAACAAACAACAATCAGTCGTGCCGAAACAGGAACTCTCCCAGCAGATCGCTGGGAAAACCCCGGTATTCGAGAAACCTTGCTCGCCGGGCCATCTCCTTGCGGTCGATGGGGAGTTCCAGACCATACTTGCCGTCGTGCACCCGGCGCAGCACCTCCGGCCACTCTTCAGCATAGTTATCGAGATATTCGACAATCAGGCTGTCACTGATACCCCGCTCCCGCAATTCGGCACGGATGCGTATCGGTCCGTTGCCTTTGCGTACGCGACCCTCGGTATAAAGCTCTGTAAACCGATCATCACTCTGTAGCCCCCTCTGGGCAAGCTCATCCAGCACCCGCTCTACCTCATCTTCTGCATATCCCCGGGTAAAGAGCTTGCCGCGCAGTTCCTTACGGGAGTGCTCGCGTGCTGTCAGCAGGCGTACGGCTGTCTGCTCGACCTCGCTGAGTCGGGATTCGTTCAGGCCTCCACCTCGGCTGTTTCTTCTTTTGTTTCCGGCTGAGGCAACAGTTCGGCCCGGATGCGCGTTTCGATATCACGGGCGATATCCGGGTTCTCCTTGAGAAAGTTACGCACATTCTCCTTGCCCTGGCCGATACGGTCGCCGTTGTAGCTGTACCAGGCGCCCGCCTTGTCGACGAGGCCCTGCTTCACGCCCAGCTCGATGAGCTCACCCTCGCGGGAGATGCCCTCGCCATAGAGGATTTCGAACTGAACCTGTTTGAAGGGGGGCGCCACCTTGTTCTTCACCACCTTGACCCGAGTGTCGTTGCCGACTACCTCGTCACCCTTCTTGATCGCACCGATGCGGCGGATGTCGAGACGCACCGAGGCGTAGAATTTGAGCGCATTGCCACCGGTGGTGGTCTCCGGACTGCCGAACATGACGCCAATCTTCATGCGGATCTGGTTGATGAAGATCACCATGCAGTTGGTGCGTTTGATATTGGCGGTGAGCTTACGCATGGCCTGGGACATCAGGCGCGCCTGCAGACCGACATGGGTGTCACCCATCTCGCCCTCGATCTCCGCCTTGGGGGTGAGGGCGGCGACGGAATCGATCACCACTACATCCAGGGCACCGGAGCGCACCAGCATGTCGGTGATCTCCAGGGCCTGCTCGCCGGTGTCAGGCTGGGAGACCAGTAGTTCATCCACATTGACCCCAAGTTTACCCGCATATTGCGGATCCAGCGCGTGTTCCGCATCGATGAAGGCCGCCGTCCCGCCTGCCTTCTGAGCCTCGGCGACCACCTGCAGGGTGAGCGTGGTCTTGCCCGAGGACTCCGGTCCGTAGATCTCCACCACCCGTCCCTTTGGCAGCCCACCCACGCCCAGGGCGATATCCAGGTTGAGGGAGCCGGTGGAGATGGTCTCGATATTGTTCATGGCGCTGGTATCCCCCATGCGCATCACGGAGCCCTTGCCGAACTGTTTCTCGATCTGCCCCAGGGCGGCACTCAAGGCCTTTGCGCGGTTTTGATCCATTCGTTCTGTCCTCATTTAAAGTCTGTCGGAGAAATCAGGTTCCCTAGCGTCAAGGCCAAGGCTAACTTGAGTAAGGTCTGATTGGTTCAGGGTTTCCTGAAAGATGCGAAATTATCACACAGCCAGAGGCTCACGTCATGAGTCCGCGAAGCGTCTATTGCCTGAAATTTGCGTGGTTAGTTCAAGCTCCAGCGATACAGTATCCGATATCTGGACTGATCCGGTGCGCCGCCACCTGAAGTAGCCAGGACAAACTCACCGGCCTGCCATTCAATGGGGCTGTCGATCACCCCGATCTCGGCATGGCGCAACTTTCCATCCTTAGGTCCGTGATCGAGGCGTCCATGCCTCACTCCTCGGTGCAGGGTGATATGAGGTTTGTAGCGACGCCTTTCAGGCTCGAAGCCACACTCCAGCAGGCCCTTCTGCAACGCCTTCACCAGGTACCGCAGGGCTTCCGGCTGTGCAGCAGGTCCGCACCAGAGAATCCCCGGTCTGGGCCAATGACCGATCGTATCGATCCGCAGGGTAAAGGCAGAGGAGTCGATATGGTCCGCCAGCTGCTGGATGCAGGGTCGTTGTGCAGCACTCACCTGACCCAGGAAGACCAGGGTGATGTGCAGGTCGTCCGAGTGGTGCAGGCGCCCTCCCCGCGGCTGGTACTGTCTGGCCAGGCGGGCCAGGCGGTCGCGGACCTTGCGCTCCGGCCAAAGGGCAAAAAAGAGCCGCTCAGCCATTTCCTGTCAGCCGGATCAGCTGCTTTAGGGCATGGATCACCGCCTGCCGGCGCACGGATTGTCGGTCACCATCGAACCACTGTCGGTCGGTCACTGCTTCACCCCCCTTCAACTGCCAGGCAAAACAGACCGTGCCCACCGGCTTTTCAGCTGTACCCCCTCCCGGCCCGGCAATGCCGCTGATTGCGAGGACCGCGTCAACCCCACTCTTTGCAAGTGCGCCGCTGGTCATCTCCGCAACGGTCTGCTCACTCACCGCGCCATAGATCTCCAGGGTGGCCGCCCTTACCCCCAGCATCTGCTGCTTGGACCTATTGCTGTAGGTCACATAGCCCCGATCGAACCACTCGCTACTGCCGACTATGGCTGTCAGGGCGGTGGCCACCCAGCCACCGGTACAGGATTCCGCCACGGCCAGCCGCAACCGTCGGCTATGCAGCAACTGCGCCAGCTCCAGTGCCTGTTGTGCAACTGTGTCTGGGCTATCAATGGCCATTCTAGAATGCTGCAATCCGCCTCGGTCAGAGCGACTTTTTCATCATCAGTGAACGGATATGCCCGATGGCTCGGGTGGGGTTGAGTCCCTTGGGGCAGACATCCATGCAGTTCATGATGGTATGGCAGCGGAACAGTTTATAGGGTCCATCCAACTCATCCAGCCGCTGATCGGTGGCCTGATCGCGGCTGTCAGCGAGAAAGCGCCAGGCCTGTAATAGGGCCGCCGGCCCCAGATACTTGTCGGGATTCCACCAGAAGGAGGGACAGGCAGTAGTACAGCAACCACAGAGGATACATTCATAGAGACCATCCAGTTGCTCTCGTTCTTGCGGGCTCTGCAGCAGTTCCGTCTCCGGTTGCGGATCCTGATGCATCAAGTAGGGTTTGACTGCGCGGTACTGGCGGTAGAAGGGTTCCATCTCCACCACCAGATCGCGGATCACCGGCATGCCGGGAAAGGGCCGCACCTCCACCGGCTCCTGCAAACCGGCAAGCGGGGTGATGCAGGCCAGCCCGTTGCGGCCGTTGATATTCATGCCGTCCGAACCGCACACCCCTTCACCGCAGGAGTGGCGAAAGGTGAGGCTCTCGTCCTGGGCCTTGAGGGCCAGCAGGGCATCCCTTAGCATCATGCCCGGGTGTACCTCGGACAGTTCATAGGCCTGCATGTAAGGCTCGCTGTCCTGCTCCGGATCGTAACGGTAGATTTTGAATTGCATGATCAATAGACACGCGGCTTGGGTGGAAAGGTCTCGACGGAGAGTGGCTGGGTGCGGACCGGTTTGAATTCCAGCCGTTCCCCCCGCAGAAAGTAGAGGCTGTGTTTCAGCCAGTTGACATCATCCCGCTCCGGGAAATCGATGCGGGAGTGGGCACCACGGCTCTCCTGGCGGGCCTCCGCCGACAGCATGGTGGCGATGGCGATATCCATCAGGTTCTCCAGCTCCAGGGCCTCGATACGCGCGGTGTTGAAAATCCGGCCTTGATCCCGCAGGCGTACACCGGGCATTCGTTCACGTAGCTTTTTTAGCTCCTGGATGCCATCCCGCATCACCTCCGCGTTGCGGAAGACCCCGCAATGGGTCTCCATAATCCGCTGCAGATCGGCCCGTACGGCATCTACCGTCTCACCCTCACCGGGCTGATCCCAGCGCCGCAGCCGCGTCATGGCTTTATCGACTCCCACTTCATCCAGGGGACGATGGGAGCGGTTCTGTTGCAGGAATTCGATGATCCGGCTGCCCGCCGCCCGGCCGAACACCAGGATGTCCAGCAGCGAGTTGCCTCCCAGGCGGTTGGCCCCGTGGATCGACACACAGGCGCACTCTCCCGCGGCATAGAGACCGGGTGCGATATCCTGCGCGCCACCGGTGGATGACAACACCTGACCATAGAGATCGGTGGGAATCCCGCCCATCACATAGTGCGCGGTGGGAAACACCGGGATCGGCTGTTCGGCTGGATCGATGTGCAGAAAGGTCTTCACGGTTTCCCGGATGCCCGGCAACCGTTTGGCGACGATCTCTTCGCCCAGGTGATCGATCTTCAGCAGTACATGATCCTTGTTTGGCCCGCAGCCCCGGCCCTCTCTGATCTCGGTGGAAATAGCACGGCTCACCACGTCCCGGCTGGCCAGCTCCTTCGCATGGGGCGCATAACGCTGCATGAAGCGTTCGCCCTCACCATTGAGCAACTCTCCACCCTCGCCCCGGGCACCCTCGGTGATCAGCAGCCCCTTGCCGGCGATGCCGGTGGGATGAAACTGGAAGAACTCCATGTCCTGCAGGGGAATGCCCGCGCGCAGGGCCATCGCCATGCCGTCACCGGTGTTGATGTGGGCATTGGTATTGGTGCGGTACAACTGGCCGCAGCCGCCGGTGGCAATGAGGGTGGTCTTGGCCTCGATCAGGGTTGGCTCACCGGAGGCGATCTCCAGCACCAACGCCCCCTGCACGAAACCCTCCTCGTCACGGATCAGATCGATGGCGAAATACTCATCGAAGAAGTGGGTCTTGGCACGGATATTCTGCTGGTAGAGGGAGTGAAGGATGGCATGACCGGTGCGATCGGCGGCGGCACAGGTGCGGTTGGCCTGATCACCCCCAAAGTTCTGGCTCTGACCACCGAAGGCGCGCTGATAGATGTGGCCACTCTCCAGACGCGAGAACGGCACCCCGGAATGCTCCAGTTCATAGACCACCTGTGGTGCGTTGCGGCACATGTATTCGATGGAGTCCTGGTCCCCCAGATAATCGCTACCCTTCACCGTGTCATACATATGCCAGTGCCAGTTGTCGGGCGTCACGTTGGCCAGGGCCGCGTTGATGCCGCCCTGGGCGGCCACGGTGTGGGAACGGGTGGGAAAGACCTTGGAGACCACCGCCACCCGCACATCCGTGTCGGCGAGTTGCAGGGCCGCCCGCAATCCAGCCCCGCCGGCACCGATGATCAGGGTATCGAAACGTCTGCGGGCTAATGACATGGGGTATTCCCGTTTAAAAGATAAAGGCCGGGGTCGGCAGGATAGCCGTCATCCAGATCCCGCTCATGACCAGCGCCACACTGACCAGCAGCAGCAGCGTCAGGCGCAGGCCGAAGGGTTTGACATAGTCGATCACCACGTTTCTCACCCCGACCCAGGCGTGGATGAGGACGGCAAGGACAAACAGCAGAATCGCGCTGTAGACCCAGGGATTGCTGACTCTGCTCAGCCACTCCGTATAACCGGTTGGTGGTTGCAATAACAGATAACCCAGGGCAACGGGACAGAACAGCCCCAGATAGACGGCGCTGATACGCTGCAGAATCCAGGCCTGAATGCCCGCCATCTGCCGGCTCACAGGAGCACTCCAACCAGCACCGCCATGACAGCGCCACTGAGAATGACCGTGAAGGCCGAGGCCCTTGCGCTCTGTCTATCCACACCGATATCCAGGTCGAGCAGCAGAAAGCGAACACCGGCCAGCAGATGGTGCAACAGTGCCCAGATCAGAAAAAAGACAGCGAAATGAAATGGCAGACTCTGCACGATTGTCGCTGCCTGTTGAAATCCTGCCTCACTGGAGAGAGAGAGACCCAGCAGATAGAGGAACAGCGGTAGCGCGAGAAAAAGCAACAGGCCGGAGATTCGGTGGGCAATTGAAACAATCCCTGTCACCGGTAGTTTGATTTTTAACAGATCAAGAAAAACGGGGCTTCTGCTTATCTGATTCATACCGAAAATAGTGCGAAAACGAATGGTTCAACGAGTATAGACAACCTGAGCGTGAGTATTGATCTTCCCGTTATGCAGGAGATATCTCAGCGGAAAGATCCGGTTCACCCGCGTGTTTGAGAATCTCTCCACGCACCTGATTGCGCAGCCGCAACTTGGCCTCCCAATCATGCCCCCTGCCATGGATGGGAGCGGCTACCACTATACTGATCATGACCCGGCGTGGAAACCAGGACTTGGCGCGCAGCAGTGAACGGGAACCCCTCAGGGCGATCGGCACCACGGGCAGCGCGTTATCTATGGCCACCGCAAAGGCACCCATGCGGAAAGGCAGCAGCCCCGGACTCCGGGAGAAGGTACCTTCCGAAAAGAACAACAGGGGATCCCCGCCGGTGGCAGCGAGATTGATCTGCTGGAAGTCCTCCTGACCTCGTTGGGGGTCAAAGCGCTCGACAAAAAACGCACCGATCCGCTGCAAGAAAATGCATGGAATCAGCTTTGACCGCAACTCCTTTTTCGCGACAATGCGAAACCTGCCGGGCAGCGCGGCCACCAGCAACAAGCCATCCAGATAACTGGCATGGTTGGCGACCAGAATGGCCGACCCAGCCTGCGCCAGGTTTTCTTTTCCCTGTACCACTAATCTCACTCCGGCGAGCCGGACGATCAATCTGGCTGAGCCCTTTATCAGGCTCCAGCGCCATGCAAGCTTGGGTAGTATCGCCACCACCAGCCAGACCATCGGTGCCATGAGACCAAACAGGCCCCAGGCATAGGCGGCATAGGCTTGCCCCCGCAATGCCTGTTGCAGGCGATGCCATTCAGGCCCCAGGCCAGCTAACAGCAGACGCGTAAATTGCTTCCAAAGTGCGCGCTGTTGCTGATCGAGCAGTCCCTCTTCATATCTATCCCGGGTGGCCGCGCGCCTGATCTTACCGCTGGAGGTCTTGAGTACTGCATGAGGTCCCACCAGCCTGACCTCATCCGCCGCAAGCCCGGTGAGGTCGACCGAAACAGCCACTATCTTCTCCCGCAGTTGCTGATGAATCGCGCTATCCGTGGCACGTGTCTCCGCTACGACAATCAGTCTTTCCGTGCCATATTTTGGATCCTTGCTACCAAAAACCGCGACACACCCTTTACGCACCCCCTCGATATCACCCACCGCCTCCTCCAATTCATGGGGATAGATGTTGCGACCGGCCCGGATGATGATCTCCTTTGCACGACTGGTGAGATAGATATCACCCGCGGCAATGTAGGCAAGATCCCCTGAGTCGAGCCAGGGTCCATTAAACAACTTTTCGGTGGCTTGCGGATTATGCAAATAACCACTGGTAGCGGAAGGTCCCTGAAACTGCAGATAGCCTACCCTCCGTTCCGGTAACTCGCGTCCCAGATCGTCAACGATGCGCACCTGATGGCCCCGCAGGGGCTGACCGCAAGCCACCACCTCCAGGGCATCCGGATCGGAATCAGCGGCAGGCATCGCACTGCCATCCCGATCGAGGGCGGCGCGCTGGAGCCGGTCAATCGGCGGCAACCGACCAGGTGGCGGAAAGGCGAGTCCTACCGCTGACTCGGCCAACCCATAGACCGGCGCCATCGCCTCCGCGCGAAATCCGTAGGGTGCAAAGCGCTGGGTGAAACGCCTGATGGTATTCGGACTGACCGGCTCCGCGCCATTGAACGCCATACGCCAGGAACTCAGATCGAGCCCTTCGATCGAGCTATCATCCACCTTCGAAAGACAGAGTTCATAGGCAAAGTTTGGTGCGGCGGAAAGGGTCCCCCCATACTGCTGAATGACCTTCAACCAACGATACGGCCTGCTGAGAAAGAGTAGCGGGGACATCACCACCAGCGGAATCCCATGATAGAGACTGCCAAGCCAGGCGCCGATCAATCCCATGTCATGATAGAGCGGCAACCAGCTGACAAACACGTCTTGGGGACCCACCCTTATCGCCTCCCCCATCGCACGGATATTCGCCAGCAGATTGAAGTGACTGAGCTTGACCCCCTTGGGCTGCCCCGTGCTGCCGGAGGTATATTGCAGGAATGCAATATCCCCAGGATTTATCTTCATGGATACAGGGGAATTAGCCGCGCCCATGAGCATTTGGGTTGTCACGACTGACTGAAGCGCTCCCGTCTGCGCTTTAAGCAGGCGAGCCAGTGGGACTATCTCTTGGGTGGTGATCATCACCCGAGCTCGCGCATTGTCGAGGATCCTGGCATGCCGCCGCAGATGGTCTTCGATCTGAGAGAGTCGTGCTGGTGGGTAGATGGGTACCGGGATCGCCCCACAAAGCAGGATAGCGAAAAAACTGATGAAATAGTCCCGACTGGTCGGCAGCATAATCGCCGCCGTCTGACCCGGTTGCAGTCCTATGTGCAACAGTCCACCGGCTATCCCTTGGGCTTCCTGGTAGAGTTCCGCATAACTGATTGGAGTAACCTGCTCGTCATCTTCATAGAGCAGAAGGTGGGTACGCTCCGGTTGCTGCTCGCAGTGCCATTTCAGCACTTGTGTGAGGGTGATGGCCTCTGCCGGGTAAGGTAATGCAGTCTCAGTTTCTGGCAGGCTAATGAGCGGCTGACTGGCTGTTCTCGGTTGCCTCTCAGCCGAACCGATCAGGTTCAGAAGATCTCTTGGGGTTTCGGCTTCGGCATAACCTTGCGTGGAGAGGGCAACGCCAAACCATTTTTCGATCCTGAAGAGGAGTTCGACCCTCGCCAGACTGTCAATCCCTATGTCCTTTTCGAGGGAACTGTCCAAAGCGATTTTACGCCTCTCCCCACCAGGATGCAGTTCCCCCTCCAGGGCAGTCAGCAGCTCCAAAAGACGTTGTGACTGCTCCTGACTCTGTTGGCTGGGAGTATCATTGGATTCGTCGTGTGAGGGCCCCTGCATAGACTATTGCCTCAGGATAGTTTCTATCCTCAACCCTACCTTATTAGACAGTAAAGAGACAGGCATCAGCGCTGTTTTCCAATGCGAGTGTGGTGTAACGTATAAATTGTACATATCAGCGTGGCGAGGCCCACAAATGACTCAATCCTGCGTTGCAGTCCTTGCTAAGGGAACAACCATTAACTGCGGACTGCGCCTTGTCTTGAGTCATTTATGTGCCTCTGATGTGCATACTTCATACGTTACACCACACTAGCAAACGCTATAGTTACCCCATTCATTGAAACCGCAATCATCACTGATGAAGACCAAGATCCTAAACATGCTGAATATGCAGGACGCCATGAACCGTAAGGTCAATGAGACCTGGCGGGAGGCCGATTTCCCCTGGTATCGTGCCATTTGGACCGAATGCGCGGAAATGCTGGACCACTACGGCTGGAAGTGGTGGAAACACCAGAAACCCGACATGCAACAGGTCAAACTGGAGATCGTGGATATCTGGCACTTTACCCTCAGTGCGCATCTGCTGCGGGGCTTACCTCTCGAGCAGACAGCGGATCTGATAAGGGAGGATCTCAAGCAAGCGTGGAATGCCGCTGATTTACCTGAAGCAATAGAAGATCTGGCCAAAGACGCCATCGAAACCCATAGCGCCAATATCCCAATCGTCTCAAGGATCATGCAGCTAGCTGGCTTGGACTTCGATGACCTCTACCGGACCTATATCGGAAAGAATGTGCTCAACTTCTTCCGCCAGGACAACGGATACCAAGAGGGACACTATCAGAAAATCTGGGATGGGCGTGAGGACAACGAACACCTCTCTGAGATCCTCGCTGCGCTGAATCCGGAAAGCCCCACATTCAGTGACGAGATCTATCGGGAACTGGCAGCCGCCTACCCAGTTACTAAAATGTAAAGATTATTCTGTACTGAGAAGAGTTTCCGATTATGAGTATCATTGACATGGGTAGTTGCTGGAATTGTGGGCATAGCCTCAGCAGCAGTGACTATAGTCGCGAATCGACCTGTCCCAGTTGCAGGAAATACACCCATGTCTGTAGAAATTGCCGTTTTTACGCGTCCGGCAGGCCCAATGACTGCCTGGAGCCCATAGCCGAACAGGTGATGGATAAAGCGAGAGCCAACTTCTGTGGTTACTTTGAACCTGCAACACCACCAGCTACCCTCAACGAGGATAAACCATCGGTAGATGCCTTGTTGGCCGCGGCAGAGGATCTCTTTGGCAATGATTAGTGTTCACAAGACTGCATTTTTTTACTTTCTCTTGGGAGCATTGCCAGCAGTACGGTTACCAATAGCAATACTGGACTCAGGAGAGTAAAGAAAAATGCCAGGTATGGGACATAGGATGGAAGAATGTCCCCGCCCAGCCCAAAGAGGTTTATGCATAGCAATAGACTAAGCCCGAGTACAAACAGCGAACTCGAGAAAAAAACCAATCGAGTCATCCATTTGCAACTAAGTAATGTCATCTTATCCACCTTGTGTTGAACCTATACACAAAGACAGCCTCTGTATGACGACCTGTCGAAGCATTGCTGTCGCTGCTGAAATATTTCGGCCATAGGCAGAAAATATTGAGCCAGACAGAATTCACTTAGCCTTATCCATTGTTGTCGGAAATATTGACACTCACGGCTTATATCTCATCGATTAATGGACTTATGACCTACTTGATAAGAACAAAACATATCATTTAGGAAGATGGGTAATATTTCAGCATCCTAAGAAAAATCAAACGTCTTATAGCTGTCGATTTTTTTAACGCTACCAGCAAACACATCTATTTCTCATGCCTTTCCCTTTGTTTTTATTATGTTTTTCATTTTTGGCACGCTATTTGTTTACATAGAAGCAGTATCTCAACAAAGGAAGCAAACAGATGCGGCAAGTAAACAAGGTAAAAGTTGCCCTGGGCATTGTTCTTATTACAAGCACGTTTGTTAATGCTCAGGTAAAGGCAGCACAGAACCGGCCCCTGGTTACCTGCGTTGATTCTTCCTGGTCCCTCATCATAGAGACATCAGGGCCACTCGGCTTGGTTGGCAGTCGACAGATCAAGAGGCAAGCTTGATCGAATAATAACAATAAAATAATAATAAAAACTTCAGGAGCGGTAGCAGTCTACC
>CBDVCD010000063.1:0-14618 GCA_965372385.1 uncultured Gammaproteobacteria bacterium
GGCTTACGCCACTACCCCCTCAAGATAGCGTGTCTACCAATTCCACCACATCGGCGATGTCCTTTATTGTCTACTCCTGTACTGCTGGCTCAGGCATATCGGATGCTTCCGGTGTGACAGGCGCTAGGGTTCCTCTTGAGCAGCTGGCGCAACCGGCACGTCGGATGATATGGCCGGTACCGCAGGAACCCCAGTCTCTTCGACTTGGGTCTCACTACCCTTCAGTAAAGACTCGAGTACATTAGGGCCTTCCCGCTTCTCAGAGGCAAAGTAGGCCAGACTCATGCTGGTCAGGAAAAACAGGGTCGCCAAGACAGCGGTTGCACGGGTAAGAAATGAGGCAGAACCCTTCGCACCGAATACTGTTGCCGAGGCGCCACTGCCAAAGGCAGCACCTGCGTCCGCTCCCTTTCCGTGCTGGATCAGGATCAAACCAATCATTCCAAGCGCCAGAAAGAGATGAATCACTACAAAAATGGTCTGCATGTCTTACTCTTCTGTTGTTTAATTTGCCGCAGTACAGATACCGAGAAAATCCCCAGCCTTGAGTGCCGCACCGCCAATCAGGCCGCCATCGATATCCGGTTTGCCAATCAACTCCTTGGCATTGTCCGGCTTCATGGAGCCACCATAGAGAATGCGTAAGCCCTCAGCCACATCCGCACTCTTTGCTGCAACCCGGGAGCGAATAAAGGCATGTACCTCCTGGGCCTGTTCCGGGGTGGCCGTCATGCCGGTTCCGATTGCCCAGACCGGCTCGTAGGCAATAACGCCTTCCGCCAAGGCATCGACACCCTCCAGCCCGATCACCGCATCCAGCTGGCGCGCCACCACTTCCTCGGTAATACCACCCTCGCGCTCCTCCAGGGATTCACCGATACACAGGATCGGAACCAACCCGGCGGCGCGGGCCACTGCATACTTCTTCGCCACCAGTTCATCGCTCTCGGCATGATAGGTGCGACGCTCGGAGTGTCCCACGATCACATACTTACAAGCAAAGTCGTTGAGCATCGAGGCGGCAATCTCACCGGTATATGCTCCGGCCGACTCTGTGGAGAGATCCTGGCCACCCCAGGCGACTGCCGTACCCGCCAGTTGTTGCTGTGCTTGTGGAATAAACACACTGGGAGGGCAAACCACGACTTCCGCGTTCTTTACATCCCCCATGCCTTGCTTGATACCATCCAGCAGTTCCCGAACGCTATCGAGAGAACCGTTCATCTTCCAGTTACCGGCCACAAGCGGCTGCCGCATGATGCTCACTCCTAGAGTAAAAAATGAAAGCGCGCTAGCTTAACGGCCAACGCGCTTGAAATCAATCACCATCTGATCATGTTCCAGCGATATAGCCCCGCACCACCGCTGAGATCTGCCCCGTCAACTGCTCCACCTGCCGCCCATCGCTGCCTTCCAACATGATACGAATCAATGGTTCGGTACCCGATGGCCGGAGCAAAACCCGGCCGGATTTACCCATCTCCAGCTCGGCTTCACGCACGGCCTTTTTCACCTCCTTTGCCCCCATTACCTCGACAGGCGTCTTGCCACCCAGATGGATGTTGACCAATTTCTGGGGATACTTGGTCATCCCCACGGTCAAATCACGCAGGCTTTGGCCAGTGGCGCGCATCTCGGCAAGCACCTGCAGAGCCGAGACAATACCGTCTCCCGTGGTGGTCCTATCGAGACAGATGATATGCCCCGACTGCTCCCCACCCAGCATCCAGCCCTTCTGATTCAACCGTTCCATGATGTAGCGATCACCCACCTGAGTACGTTCGAATGCCACCCCATGTTCTCGCAGGGCATGCTCGAGACCCAGATTACTCATCAGGGTTCCCACCACGGCACCATGAAGTTCCCCGGTCCGTATCCTGGAGCGCGCGATGATATAGAGGATCTGGTCGCCATCCACCTCATTGCCCTGATCATCCACCATGATCAGACGGTCGCCATCACCATCGAGGGCAATGCCCAGATCCGCCTGATGTTCCAGAACCGATGCCTTCAGATGTTCAGGATAGGTCGAGCCCACACCCTCATTGATATTGAAACCGTTGGGTTTGTTGCCGATGGCAATCACCTCGGCACCCAACTCATCAAACACAAAGGGCGCGATGTTGTAGGTTGCGCCATGGGCGCAATCCACCACGACCTTCATACCGCTGAATTTCGTATTGAGCGGAATGGTGCTCTTACAGAACTCGATATAGCGGCCTTCCGCATCCATGCGGACCGCCTTGCCTAAACTGGACGACTCGACGGTCACCAGGGGTTTGTCCATCTCCGCCTCGATAGCAAGCTCAACCTCATCCGGTAGCTTACAACCGTCGCCGGAGAAGAACTTGATACCGTTGTCCTGATAAGGGTTGTGCGAGGCACTGATGACTATGCCCGCCTGGGCATGCAGGGTACGGGTCAGATAGGCGACACCAGGGGTTGGCATCGGCCCCAACAGACTGATGTTGACCCCGGCGGCGGACAGCCCCGCTTCCAGCGCGGACTCCAACAGATAACCGGAGATGCGGGTATCCTTGCCGATCAGCACCCGGCTCTTCATATCACTCCCCAGCACGCGGCCCGCGGCCCACCCCAGTTTCAAGACAAATTCGGGTGTAATGGCGCCTACGCCAAGCCGGCCCCGCACACCATCCGTTCCAAAGTATTTTCGGCTCACTCGCTCATCCTCACCTGAGATGCACTTTTTACCACGCCCCAATTACGCATACGACTCAATGGCAGCCACCACCTTCAGGGCGTCAACAGTTGCCCGTACATCGTGGGTCCTGATGACGGATGCACCCTCACGCACAGCCAGAACCGCTGCCGCAATACTGCCGAAGAGCCGCTCATCAACTGGCACTTCACCCAATAGGGCAGCAATCATCGATTTTCTTGAGATGCCCACCAGAACCGGCACCTCCAACTCCCGAAAAACTGCCAGGTTTTTTAACAGGGCAAGATTATGTTCCAGGGTTTTGCCAAACCCGAATCCAGGATCGATCAGTATCCGATCCGCTGGAATTCCGGCCTTTATGCAGACATCGATCCGCTCGGCAAGAAAGTTCCTGATGTCGACGACCACATCCTGATACTGGGGTGATCGCTGCATCGTGCGCGGCTCACCCTGCATGTGCATCAGACAGACAGGCACCTTGAGCCTGGCTGCCGCCTCCACCGCCCCGGGGGCCTGCAGTGCCATCACGTCGTTGATCAGCCCGGCGCCCGCGGCCACTGCCTCCCGCATCACTTGCGGCTTGCTGGTATCGATGGACAGGGGGATATGCAATTCGCGGGACAGCGCCTCAATGACCGGGATCACCCGATCGAACTCCTCCTGAACATCCACCGGACGGGCACCGGGTCGCGTGGACTCACCGCCGATATCGATGAGGGCGGCCCCCTCCTGCTGCATCTGATGAGCCTGTGCCACAGCAGCCTCGATATCAGCAAACTGGCCGCCATCCGAGAAGGAGTCAGGGGTGATATTGAGGATACCCATGACCTGGGGGGCACCCAGGTCGACAGGTTTACCTGCACAGTCAAGGATCAATGCGATACTGAGAGGGGCTAATGTTGGTTGGCGGGACCGCCAATGGTGCCGGAGGCATCGTCTGACGATGTGACCTCACCTGACGGCTTGGTATCATCGTCAGAACCCGTTTCCGGCTCTTCCCAGTCTTTTGGCGGCCGGGGCGTCTTACCCTGCATGATGTCATCGATCTGTTCTGCATCGATGGTCTCGTACTTCATCAGCGCATCGGACATCATGTGCAGCTTGTCCAGGTTCTCCTTGAGAATCGTGTCTGCACGCTTGTAGTTACGATCGATGAAGCTGCGGATCTCCTCATCGATGGTATGAGCGGTATCGTCCGAGACATTCTTATGCTGGGTGATGGCGCGCCCAAGGAAGACCTCCTCCTCCTCTTCACTGTACATCAGCGGCCCGAGACGTTCGGAGAGACCCCACTTGGTCACCATGTTGCGCGCCAGTTCGGTGGCGCGCTTGATATCGTTGGAGGCGCCAGTGGTCACCTTGTCTAAACCGAAGACCAGCTCTTCCGCGATACGACCGCCGAACAGGCTGGAGATCTGGCTCTCCAGGGTCTGCTTGCTGAGGCTGTAGCGATCCTGTTCCGGCAGGAACATGGTCACCCCCAGGGCCTGTCCACGGGGGATGATACTGACCTTGTAGACTGGATCATGCGCTGGCACCAGACGCCCGACGATGGCATGCCCGGACTCGTGATAGGCGGTAAGTTTCTTCTCCTCATCGCTCATCACCATGGAGCGGCGCTCGGCACCCATCATGATCTTATCCTTGGCCTTCTCCATCTCCTCCATGCTCACCTCGGTCTTATTGGAACGTGCGGCAAACAGAGCCGCCTCATTCACCAGATTGGCCAGATCGGCACCGGAGAAGCCCGGGGTGCCGCGGGCAATAATCGAGGGCTTCACATCGTCCGCCGCCGCCACCTTGCGCAGATGGACCTTGAGGATCTGTTCGCGACCACGCACATCCGGCAGGGGTACCACCACTTGACGATCGAACCGCCCCGGTCGCAGCAGTGCCGGATCCAGCACATCGGGCCGGTTGGTGGCGGCAATCACGATGACACCCTCGTTACCCTCGAAACCGTCCATCTCCACCAGCAACTGATTCAGCGTCTGCTCGCGTTCATCGTGACCACCGCCGAGACCGGCGCCACGGTGCCGGCCTACCGCGTCGATCTCATCGATGAAGATGATACAGGGGGCGTGTTTCTTAGCCTGCTCGAACATGTCGCGCACCCGGGAGGCGCCCACACCGACGAACATCTCGACAAAATCGGAACCGGAGATGGTGAAGAACGGCACCTTGGCCTCTCCGGCAATCGCCCTGGCCAACAGGGTCTTACCGGTACCCGGCGAACCGAGCAGCAGTACGCCTTTGGGGATCTTGCCGCCAAGTTTCTGGAATTTTGAGGGATCACGCAGGAAATCCACCATCTCGGTGACCTCCTCCTTGGCCTCCTCGATCCCGGCCACATCGTTGAAGGTGATTTTTACCTGGTCCTCGGTGAGCATCCTGGCCTTGCTCTTGCCGAAGGACATGGCCCCACGGCCAGCACCACCGCCCTGCATCTGGCGCATGAAAAAGATCCATAGACCGATCAGTACGAACAGTGGAAACCAGTTGATGAGGATATTCATCAGCAGGGAGGGTTTCTCGGGAGGTGTCGCCACAATCTCCACGTTGTTATTGAGCAGGTCGCTCACCAGCCCATCATCACCCGGGCTGTAGGTGGAAAACCGCTGACCGGAGGTCATGCTCCCTTCGATATCCCGGCTGTTTTGGATATTGACCTCTTTGACGCTACCCGACTTTACTTCATTAATGAATTCGGAGTAGCTGATAGCCTGGGACTTAGGGGTCGTAGTGGAAAAATTGTTGAATACCGTCATCAAGACGATCGCAATCACCACCCAGAGAATCAGATTTTTTGCCATATCATTCAAAACATTAAACCTCTCAAGTCATCCTGTTCAGCAGGAACCTTGGCATATAGAATGTTTGGTAAGGTACTATAGTTTAAAGTTCCCTGCTACCAGATAGATCTCGCGGCTTTTCGGCCGGGAGGATTTGGGTTTTCGGCTGACGACTTTTCCAAATGAGCTGCGCAGCTCTTTCAGGTACTGATCGAACCCCGCCCCCTGAAATACCTTCACCACGAAGCCACCCCCTGGCCGCAGGGACTCCCGGGCAAACTCCAGGGCCAGCTCACACAGATACATGACGCGGGGCTGATCCACACTGGTCATACCGGTTACATTGGGGGCCATGTCGGAAATTACAAGGTCCACTCTTTCGCCCGCCAGCAGCTTGCGCAACTCATCCAGCGGACCCGGCTCCCGAAAATCGCCCTGGATGAAGGTCACACCGGCGATCGGCTCCATCTCCAGGATATCCAAGGCAATCACCTGCCCTTTCACCCCCACCAGATTCCTGACCACCTGAGACCAGCTACCCGGCGCCGCACCCAGATCGACCACCCGCA
Organism: uncultured Gammaproteobacteria bacterium; assembly: GCA_965372385.1. Classification (GTDB taxonomy): domain Bacteria; phylum Pseudomonadota; class Gammaproteobacteria; order Chromatiales; family Chromatiaceae; genus JASJBU01. Next base: position 6,042 of record CBDVCD010000063.1, read on the forward strand.
TACCGGGTTTGAGAATCCGATCCTTCTCCTGGATCTCCAGCAGCTTGAAGACCGCCCGGGAACGGTAACCCTCTTTCCGGGCCCGCTTCACATAGTCATCATTAAAATGTCGATCCAGCCACTGACGGCTGCTTTTGCTGCGTTTCATAAAAGTTTTTTAGTCCGCGAATAAACGCGAATAAACGCAAATAGAGATGAAAATTAATCAGTTATTGCTAACCTTTTCGGCATCTTCACACAAAGCGACTAGCGTCGCTAATCGCAGCCACCGGCAGCTCCTACGGAGGCTGAATGGTTACGAAAATATTAACCTATTCGCATTAGCATTTATTTGCGGACGTTTTTTCAACAACTTAGCCATAAGGCCATAACTTGGTTAGAATGCCGCCCCTTTCCACCAAACCGGCCTAGCAGCATGCACCTGAATCCCCAACAGATCCGTGAACTGAATAAACTGGCACACCACCTGAAGCCAGTAGTGATGTTGGGTCAGCAGGGTCTGGGCGAGAACCAACTCAATGAGATCGATATCGCCCTCGATGCCCATGAACTCATCAAGGTCAAACTCGCGGGAGCGGACAAGGCGGAGCGCGATCAAATCAGCCGTGAAATTGTCACCCAACAAAAAGCCAACCTGATCCAGATCATCGGCAGGATGGCGATCTTCTACCGCCCCAACCCGGAGAAAAAGAAAAACCGGATTATCGTTTGAACGATATTCCGGTTCTCGGCAAACCCTATATCCTAAAACCGATCTATTCGTAGCGCACTTCCAGGATCTCGAACTCCCGCGGCCCATTAGGCGTCTGCAGGAATACATCATCACCTTCCGACTTTCCGATCAAGGCACGGGCAATAGGCGAACTGACCGAAATAAGGCCATGTTTGATGTCTGCCTCATCATCGCCCACGATCTGATAGGTGAACTCCTTATCGTTATCCAATTCGATCAGATCCACCGTGGCTCCGAACACCACCTTGCCACCCGCATCGATAGTGGTGACATCGATGACCTGGGCATGGGAGAGCTTGCCCTCGATATCCTTGATCCGTCCCTCGATGAAACCCTGCTGCTCGCGGGCGGCATGATACTCCGCATTCTCTTTCAGGTCGCCGTGGGCGCGGGCCTCGGCAATCGCCTTGATCACCTTCGGGCGCGCCACTCGCTTCAGCTCTTCGAGTTCGCTCCGAAGTTTCTCTGCGCCCCTGGCGGTCAGAGGTACTTTGCTCATAGATCGTTCCTCAATATTTTCAATCTCTGCCGCACGTCAATCATCCTAGAATCCTCAGTTGAACACCGTGAAGAGTGCCATTCGTAGTGTAGCGCCGTTCACTCAACAAGTGAAATCAAAATTAGCAATAATTCCCATATTTTCAATACGTTACGTTTTTTCAGCAGCGGTCAACCGAGGACTCTAGGATCATGCAGATCCTGCAGACGATTGACACTCAGTTCATCCAATTGTTTCAAGGCCAGGCAGGTCGCTTCCGCACCGGATATCGTTGTGGTGTAGGTCACCTTGTGCTGCAATGCTGCACGACGAATCTCCGCGGAATCGGCAATCGCCTTTGGACCTTCTGTGGTATTAACGATAAAACTGACCTCCCGTTTCTTTATCATGTCCACGATATGCGGACGCCCCTCATTGACCTTGTTGACCCGCTGGCACTCGATCCCTGCATCCTGGATTGCCTTGGCGGTACCTCCGGTGGCATAGAGCTTGAAACCAAAATCAGCCAGATCCTCCGCCACCTGCACGGCCCGGTTCTTGTCCGCGTCCCGCACACTGAGCAGCGCCTGTCCACTCCTGGGCAGTTGTGAACCGGCACCCAGAATAGATTTGTTGAAGGCCTCGCCGAAGGTCCGGCCGACCCCCATTACCTCGCCGGTGGATTTCATCTCCGGCCCCAGCACCGTGTCCACACCCGGGAACTTGACGAAGGGAAAGACCGCCTCCTTGACGAAATAGTTGTCGGGAATCACCTCCCGGATAACGCCCTGCTGCTTGAGGCTGACACCTGCCATGCAGCGTGCCGCCACCTTGGCCAGCTGTATCCCGGTGGCCTTGGAGACGAAGGGCACGGTACGCGAGGCCCTGGGATTCACCTCCAACAGGTAGATATGATCATCCTTGATGGCAAACTGGGTGTTCATCAAACCGATAACCTTCAGTTCCAGGGCCATTTTGCGGATCTTCTCGCGCATGCGGTCCTGCACCGATGCCGACAGGGTATAGGGGGGCAGGGAACAAGCCGAGTCACCGGAATGGACTCCGGCCTGTTCGATATGTTCCATGATACCACCGATGAACACATCCTCACCGTCGCAGATGGCATCCACGTCCACCTCGATAGCGTCATCCAGAAAGCGGTCCAGCAGCACCGGAGAATCGTTGGAGACGCTCACTGCTTCGCGCATGTAGCGGCGCAGGTCCTGCTCACCATAGACGATCTCCATGGCGCGCCCGCCCAGCACATAGGAGGGACGAACCACCAGTGGATAACCAATCTCCTGCGCCAATCTAACCGCCTGCTCCGGCTCGGTGGCGGTGCGGTTGGGCGGCTGCCTCAGCTTCAGTTTCTCCACCAGCAATTGGAAACGCTCCCGGTCTTCCGCCAGATCGATGGAGTCAGGGCTGGTGCCGATGATCGGCGCCCCGGCGGCCTCCAGGTCCCGCGCCAGATTGAGTGGCGTCTGACCGCCGTACTGCACGATCACACCGGTGGGCTGCTCCTTGTCGATGACCTCGAGCACGTCCTCCAGGGTCAGGGGTTCGAAGTAGAGCCGGTCGGAGGTGTCGTAGTCGGTGGATACCGTCTCCGGGTTGCAGTTGACCATGATGGTCTCGTAGCCGTCCTCACGCATGGCGAAGGCGGCATGCACACAGCAATAGTCGAACTCGATACCCTGGCCGATGCGGTTGGGGCCGCCCCCCAATATCATGATCTTCTTGCGATCCGTGGGCTGCGCCTCACACTCCTCCTCGTAGGTGGAGTACATATAGGCGGTGCTGGTGGCAAACTCAGCGGCGCAGGTATCGACCCGTTTGAAGACCGGGCGCACCCCGGCGGCATGACGACGACCGCGGATCTCCGCCTCGCTGGATTCCACCAGCGTGGCAAGGCGTCGGTCAGCAAAACCCTTGCGTTTGAGGTAGCGCAGGCGCTCACCATCCAGCGCCTCCAGCCCCTGGCCGGCGACTTCCCGCTCGATATTCACCAGCTCCTCGATCTGCACCAGAAACCAGGGATCGATCTTGCTGTGATCGAAGACCTCATCCAGCTCCATTCCCATACGGAAGGCCTCCGCCACATACCAGAGCCGCTCCGGACCGGGCAGACGGATTTCCCGAATCAGCTTGTCTTTAGCGTCTTCGCCGTCAAGATCCAGCACCTCGCAGAGGCCGTACTTGCCAGTCTCCAGGCCGCGCAGGGCCTTTTGCAGGGATTCCTGGAAGGTACGACCGATGGCCATCACCTCACCCACCGACTTCATCTGGGTGGTGAGCCGGTCATCCGCCTTGGGAAACTTCTCGAAAGCGAAACGGGGCACCTTGGTGACCACGTAGTCGATGGTGGGCTCGAAAGAGGCCGGGGTGGCGCCGCCGGTGATCTCGTTCTGCAGTTCATCCAGGGTGTAACCCACCGCCAGTTTGGCCGCCACCTTGGCGATGGGAAAGCCGGTGGCCTTGGAGGCCAGGGCCGAGGAGCGCGAGACCCGGGGATTCATCTCGATGATGATCATGCGCCCGTTTTCCGGGTCGATGGCGAACTGTACGTTGGAGCCGCCGGTCTCCACGCCGATCTCGCGCAACACCGCCAGAGAGGCGTCGCGCATGATCTGATACTCCTTGTCGGTCAGGGTCTGGGCCGGGGCGACGGTGATCGAGTCACCGGTGTGCACCCCCATCGGGTCCAGGTTCTCGATGGAGCAGATGATGATGCAGTTGTCCTTGCGGTCCCGCACCACCTCCATCTCGTACTCTTTCCAGCCCAGGATCGACTCCTCGATGAGCAGCTCGGTGGTGGGGGAGAGATCCAGCCCGCGCTCACAGATCTCAACGAATTCTTCCGGGTTATAGGCGATACCGCCACCGCTGCCGCCCATGGTGAAGGAGGGACGAATGATGGTCGGGAAGCCGATGCTGGCCTGTACCTGTTCCGCCTCTTCCAAGCTGTGAGCAACCGCTGCTCGGGGCATATCCAGACCGATCTTCTGCATCGCTTTACGGAACAGATCCCGGTCCTCGGCCTTGTCGATGGCCTCGCGGGAGGCGCCAATCATCTCCACGCCGTACTTCTCCAGCACCCCCTCACGCACCAGATCGAGGGCACTGTTCAGCGCGGTCTGGCCACCCATGGTAGGCAACAGGGCATCCGGACGCTCTTTCTCGATGATGCGCTCCAGGGTCTCCCAGGTAATCGGCTCGATATAGATCGCATCCGCCATGTCCTGGTCGGTCATGATGGTGGCCGGATTGGAGTTCACCAGGATCACCCGGAACCCTTCCTCCCGCAGCGCCTTACAGGCCTGAGCGCCGGAATAGTCGAACTCGCAGGCCTGGCCAATCACGATAGGCCCGGCGCCGATTATGAGGATGCTTTGTATATCTGTTCGTTTAGGCATCTAGTAAAAACCGTTAAATAACTAGCCGCAAATGGACGCACCCCAAGGGCATTTCCTGCGGGGCACAAATCACCGCTAATTTACGCTAAATAAAATTTGAATCATCATATTGCCAGACGATACGTCGTACCTCAGTTCGCGGCCTTCCAAAGTTAACCAATAAAGCAACATTCAAACCTATTGCCTTTAGATCAGACCTCCCTAAACCCACTGTCCAAAAATACTGTAACCTATTGATTTCACATCACAACTTTATGTTATTGGACACTTGGATGACAGGTGAGAAATGCTAACCAATTGATTTTGCGTTAAATATTTTTTCAGCACAGCATTAGAGTACCCCAGCCTGTCCAAAAAAACTGGCGGTTTTCGGGCTGTTTTGGGAGGTCTGTAGATAGTTAATCACTTGCGCTTTATGCGCTGGTGTTAATCCAGAGACCGCTTTCAATTCTATGAGTAAACGTCCCTCTACAAGGATATCGGCATAATATTTACCTACTATTTCCCCTTTATAGGAAACATCCAGTTTCTTTTGCCGCTCGACCAAGAGTCCCTCATATTTCAATTCCACACAGAGCGCATTCTCATACACTGCTTCTAGGAAACCAGGCCCCAATTCATTGCCAACAGCGTAAATACAACCAATAACCCTTTCCGAAATTCTTCTGGAATCATTCGCGTCCATTTGCGGTCATTTGCGTCTATTCGCGGCTTGCTTTTCTTTCCTTTATCAACTCAATAAAGTGATCAAATACCGGCGCCACATCGTGTGGGCCAGGGCTGGCTTCCGGGTGTCCTTGGAAACCAAACGCAGGTTTGTCGCTGCGATGGATACCCTGCAGAGAACCATCGAACAGGGAACGATGGGTCGCCTGTAGATTCTCCGGCAGGCTCGCTTCATCCACCGCAAAGCCATGGTTCTGACTGCTGATCATCACCGTCTTTGCCGCCAGGTCCTGTACCGGATGGTTCGCGCCATGGTGACCGAACTTCATCTTCACCGTGCTGGCGCCGCTGGCAAGGGACAACAACTGATGTCCGAGGCAGATGCCAAATACCGGCAGACCGGTTTCGACGATCTCCTTTATCGCATTGATGGCATAGTCGCAGGGCTCCGGATCACCCGGGCCGTTGGAGAGAAACACCCCATCCGGCTGCAGCGCCAGCACATCTTCAGCAGGCATCTGGGCGGGAACGACTGTCAGCCGGCAGCCGCGGTCGACCAGCATGCGCAGGATGTTGCGTTTGACGCCATAGTCATAGGCCACCACATGCAGGGGCAGCTTCTCCTCGATCGGATGGACCGCCTCTGGCATACCACCCTCCAGTGACCAAGTACCCTGGGCCCACTCATAGGGAGTGTGGGTGGTCACCTCTTTTGCCAGGTCCATGCCCTTCAAGCCTGGAAACGCTTTGGCTGCTTCCAACGCTGCTTGCTCGTGAATCGCATCACCCGCCTGGAGACAGCCGTTCTGCGCGCCCTTCTCGCGCAGGATACGGGTTAGTTTACGGGTATCGATCCCGGCGATGGCAACGATATTGTGGCGTTGCAGATAGTCATCCAGGGGCTCCTCACTGCGCCAGTTACTTGTCAACAGGGGTAGATCACGAATCACCAGTCCCGCCGCATGGACGTGACTGGACTCCTCGTCATCCATATTGACGCCGGTATTGCCGATATGGGGATAGGTCAGGGTGACGATCTGACGACTGTATGAGGGATCAGTGAGGATCTCCTGATAGCCGGTCATGGCGGTGTTGAACACCACCTCACCTACAGACTGACCATCAGCCCCGATGGCCTCCCCGCGAAACAGGGTGCCGTCTTCAAGGATCAGAAGAGCTGGCTTTCTCAAGGAATCCTCCGTTGCAGGCGCGCGAAAAAGGGCGAACCCAAAGGCCCACCCCGTTTCATGAAATTCAATTTGGAATCAGAAGGGCCATCCGTGGACTTCGCGGCACTTGTACGTCAGATACATCGCGAAGAACTCCGCCCCTCAAGACCGGGGTGATTCTACTTGATTGGTGATGAATCTGTCTAATCGGATCAGCCAAGATACTGTCTTGACCAGCTGATGCACTATGCTGGCTCCTAGTGTACCTCGTCACTCATACTGTGACATTCAGGCGGTAACGCTATTTCTTCTCAATTCGATTTTCTGGAGTCTCAAACCCCTTGGCTGCCAAGGCGATCTCTAATACCGTTTCCAACCGAATCACCCGGCCCGTCAGGCCCTCGATCCGGGCTTGCTGATCCTTGATAGTTGCAGCTAATCCTTCCACCTTGGTATCCATACGGATGACACGGGTAATCCCATCCCACATTTTGTCGGCAATCCCCATCAGGCTGCCCTGCTTTTTGCTTTGGCTTCCATTTCCGCGATCCGCTTATTGGACTCTTCGACAAATGCCAGTGCGTCATCAATAGCCTTCTCTGCGCTCGTGGTTGCCTTATTCATCTCCTCGATCATAGCTTCCAGCGCTTTATCGTCGTCAGCAGGCCGATATCCTTCTGCCGCTCGGCGCATATACTCACCGGTCGTCAGTCCTGCCTTTTTGGCCCTGGAAACCACCCTCTTCTTTTCTGCCGGTGTCATAAGCACCGGGACTCGCTCTGTAGCTGCTACCATCTTACACCTCTAATGTGAGCATGAGCTGGACATGTGCATATTATGCTAGATGAAATGTGTTTATTCAAACAACGACAAACAAGGCATTGCTTGAACGACAGATAAATCTGAATGATGGCAAGAAAATCTATTGATAGCGGTTATCAAATGATGTTATTTGAAAACGGGCTAATATAATTCATAATTAAACATAAGGATAAGGAAATCCAACCACCGGGAGAATGGTGTTATGTGGCAGTAGAAAAAGGAGGGTAGTCATGAAAAAACACGCAGTTCTTATCTCCGCAATGCTTGGAACTTTGCTTCTGGCAATCCCAGTGCAATCACAGGCGTTCTTCTGCGGATTTGGAAGTGGATTCAGCTTCGGCTTTGGTGGCTGGGGATATCCCTACTATGCAGGATATCACCCTGGCTACTGGGGCTATGGTGGATATCCATACTCTGGCTATGGCGGTCATCGGTATTTCGCTTACAGGCCTTATGGCCTTTATGGCTATCCGGTAACTGCTACTTTGCCCGTGGTATCACCAGTAGTGGCTGAGAAGTAATGAGGAAATGCGAGGTCTGTAATCGAACGGAGGGCAAACCCGATCGAGTCACTGTGAGAGGAACAGAAAATGAAGCCTTGGCAGACAGACCCCGCAACGAACAGCAGCATCTTCTAACCTGCTTTCCCGAGTGAGCCCAGCACTTCCCGGAAACTATTCAGGCCTGCTTCCAGATTCTCGATGATCTCTTCGGCGAGTTCGTCAGGCTCAGGGAGATTGTCGAGGTCGGTAAGGCTCTTGTCTTTCAGCCAGAAGATATCGAGACTGGTTTTGTCACGGGCGGCCAGTTCCTCGTAGCTGTACTTGCGCCAGCGGCCATCGGGATTCTTGTCGGCGTTCCAGGTGGGTTTACGTTTTTGCCGGTTTTCCGGTTTGTAGCACTTGATGAAATCCGCCAGATCCTCGAAACGCATGGGTTTCTTTTTCAGGGTGTGATGGATGTTGGTGCGGTAGTCGTAATACCAGACCGCTTTCGTCCATGGGTTCGGGCTGGCCTCCCGGTTGTCGAAGAAGATGACGTTGGCCTTGACGCCTTGCGCGTAGAAGATGCCGGTCGGCAGGCGCAGAATGGTATGCAGGTCGGTGTTTTCCAGCAGTTTGCGGCGGATGGTCTCGCCGGCGCCGCCCTCGAACAGCACGTTATCGGGTACCACCACGGCGGTCTGGCCGGTGGTTTTCAGCAGGGTGCGGATGTGCTGCACGAAATTGAGCTGCTTATTCGAGGTGGTGGCCCAGAAGTCCTGGCGGTTGTAGGTCAGGTCGTCCTTCTCCT
>CBDVCD010000064.1:0-14206 GCA_965372385.1 uncultured Gammaproteobacteria bacterium
GCCGGTTCCGTCTGGAACATGAACCGGCCATGTGCCGCCAAAAACGTGCAATCTATCTCGTAGCGTGGTTCACCCAGCAGGTGAGTCGGCCTATCGAACAAAATACACATGAATTCAACTCGTTAAAAGCAGAATGGAGCGGTCAACTGCAGAATCTAGGTTTATTACCCCCTGCGTCATAGGCCGACATCCTGGTGAGTTAGATTCACATAATCCCCGTCGAATTCTATCCATATAGCATAACGTGATAGACTTTTCCCTGGAGACAAGAGGGATACTGAGTGCCCGCGGAGCACGCTTAGTAAGCATTTATTGTTGAGAAAAATAACACTAGATCTACCAGACCGCGAATCGGCTCCTATTCGAACATGCATAAACGGTCCAACCCGATTTTGGGAAGACAGCTCACACTTGCCTTCCCTTCATCTCCACCATGGTTTGAATTATTTAGCCCTTTGGAGAAACCCACATCATGAAGAATGCATTGAAAATTGCAGCCGCTATCGCCGGTTTGTGCAGCTTCACCGTCCATGCCGATGTCACGCTCACTTATGAATTGAACGGCCCGGAGATGGAACCCCGCGGCAAGACCCTTTCAATCTCGCGCTTTTTCGCCCGCATCGAGGATCCGGCGAAACCCGATTCCTATCTGCTGTATCAGGCCGGTAAATTTTTCCCGCTCTATCGGGTAGACAAGGCCGCCGGTACCTACACCCGCCTGACCCCAGAGGTAAAAGTGACCTTGCATGCAGGCGTTACCCCGCAACCAGAAAAGACGCAAAAGCAACCGGAGGCGAAGACAGCGGAGACAGCCAGCGCAGGAGAACAGTTGCCCACCGATCCGGCCTCCACGACAGAACCCTCCGATACGGCCAAGAAGACAAGCTCCGCACCAACAGAAGCGATCGCCGTGGAAAGCGCCAAAGCAGCCGCCCCCGCGGAAGGCACCCTGCCAGCAGAAGCAGTCACAGCGTCGGAAGCAGCTCCTGCTCAGTCAGAGAAGGGGAAATCCGCGGCCAAGGCAACCGCTGCGACAGCCGAGCAACCAGCCGGGGGAAAAGCCGACGCCAGCACCAACAAGCCATCGGAGGAGAAACCCAAAACCACGCTGCGAGTGACCAAAAAGAGCAAAAAAATCGCCGGTATTCCCTGTCGTGTGGTCGAGGAACTGATTGAGGATAAACCGGTCATGACCCATTGCATGGCCGACAAGGCCCGTCTGGGTGTCACCGAGCGGGAAACCCGCACCCTCTCGCGCGTGTTCAAGATGGCACGCGAACGCGATTTCGGCTGGCTGGGCACCGCAACTGAGGACGAAAAATTTGTCTCGGTGGCGAGTAAGGACCTGCTAAGCAACAAGACCCTGCAGCTGAAATCGGTCTCCACCAAGCCCTTACCAATTGGCTACATGCGCATAGAGAGAGACCTCAAGCAGATCCCGAGTAAATCCGAACCAAAGTAGAACAAATTGTTCAATCGGGCAGAGAGTGGCGCCAGGGCGTCTTTTCTGCCCTCAACCTCACTCAGGGACGATCACCTCCGCGACCTCGGCTTCGAAGCGAACCCGTCCCTGCATGGCCGGCGTCAGATAGACCCGGCCTGCTTCATCCACCAGCATGACCTGATTCACCGACATCCTCTGGGCAATGCGTGTCCACTCTTCCGGCCCCGCCACGCTCAGGGCCGTCACCGCCGCGTCCGCCAGCGTACCATCCTGGCTGATCACCGTTGCCGAGACGACATGCTCCACAGGGTAGCCACTGCGTGGATCGAGGATGTGGGCATAGCGGATCCCCTCGAACTCCCGGTAGCGCTCATAGTTGCCCGAGGTCAACACACACTCGTCTTCCTTCAGCTCCAGAGAGGCGATCACCCCGCTGCCCTGGGGATGGCGTATGCCGATGCGCCAGGGACGCTCCCCATGCCAACCGGAGGCACAGAGGTCTCCACCCGCGTTAACGATGGCATTGCGAATCCCCTGTGACTTCAGCCCGTCGATGGCCAGATTCAGGGCATAACCCTTGGCAAAGGCCCCCAGATCGAGCTGGACCAGGGGGTTTTGACTGCTGAGCTGGTAGCCATCGAAGACCAGATCGTCCATGGAGGGCACTGCCGCAACCAGCTCCTGGATCGACTCGACCGAAGGCGGCGGCCCCGCCGGTAGTTCATCACTGTGAAAACCCCAGAGTCCGATCAGCCGGCCCAACGCCGGATTGAACAGGCCCTCGCTCTGTACCGAATAGGCCCGGCCCAGTAAGAGCAGATTGGCCAACTCCTCACTGAGCGGAAAAGGCTTACCCTGAGCCAGGGCCCGGTTGAGCCGTATCAATTCACCCTCCCCCTTCCAGGCGTGCCAATCCTCATGCATCCGCTGAAAGCGCTGCTCCAACTGATCCACCGCGGCCTGAAAACCTGCAGGATTGTCGGTGTAGGCGCTGATTTCAAGCAGGGTGCCAAAGACATACAGGGTCCTTTGCTGATCGGTTGGCTGCGAACCACAACCTGCCAGAAGCAGCAGGGTTAACAGGAGTGACAGGGTGTAGGTTCTTCTCAAGCCACGCATCTCTTGGTCCTTGCCATTCAACCGTCAGATTCATGCTTACGACCGATCCCCGCCAAAGCGGGTTCGAGAACCGGCCATACATTCTCCAGCAGGCGGGACTGGGCCTCCCCGTTGGGGTGGTAACCATCCGACTGCATCAGCGCCCGCTCCTGGGCGACGCCCTCCAGCAGGAAGGGGACCAATGGCACAGCGCTGGTTTTCGCCAGATCGCTGAACAGTTGATGGAAGGCGTCGGCGTAGGCACTGCCGTAGTTTGGCGGCAAGCGGCCTCCCACCAGCACCACCTCGCCACCCGCCTGTTCGACGGCCTGGATCATCGCTGCCAGATTCTTCCGCAACTGCACGAAACTCAGACCGCGCAGGCCGTCATTCGAACCCAGTTCGATGATCACCAGCCTGGGCCGATATTGCCGCAACAGGGCCGGCAACCGGGCCAGCCCGCCGGCGCTGGTGTCGCCGGAGATACTGCTGTTGATCACCCGCCAGGGGGCCTGGCGCAGTTCCAGCCGTTGTCGCAGCAGATTGACCCAGCCGGCATCCGGGGCTATGCCATAGCCCGCGCTCAGACTATCCCCCAATACCAGGATGGTTCGTTCGCTCGCCATCAGCTGGCATGTGGTCAGCAGCAAGGTGAAGAAGAGTAGGGTATTTTTCTTTAGCATCTACCTATCCACTAGAATAAACTGGCACGTTGCCGGTCTGAGCTTTGGGGCGGGTTAGTTCCGATTCCCTAGTCCTACTTTGTCAGATTAGCCACAGAGCCACAGAGCCACAGAGGACACAGAGAATACCCATGTCACTTCTTATTGGGGCAAACCATAAAGCTGTGAGAATCTGTTCCATCGGAAACAATTCCGTATTTTCCAGTAATTGCAATTTCTCTGTGCTCTCTGTGTCTCTGTGGCAAAATTTCTTTTCAATTAATCTGACAAAGTAGCCTGATTTCGAATATATACGCACTATAGATGTCTACGGCACAAGATAACATCCCGGCACAGGTCTCAGCGAAGGATCTGCGCAAGGTCGTGCTGGGCCCCGGCGGTCAGCTTACCATCCTCCAACGGCTCGATCTCCAGGTCAACGCTGGAGAGGCGGTGGCCATACTCGGCGCCTCCGGTTCAGGCAAATCCACCCTGCTGGGACTGCTGGCCGGTCTCGATGAGGCCAGCGGGGGCGAAATCCGACTGTTTGGAAAGAGCCTTAGCGGCCTCGATGAGGACGCCAGGGCCGCACTGCGGGCGGGACAGGTCGGCTTCGTGTTTCAGAATTTTCAGCTGCTGCCCACCCTCACCGCCCTGGAAAATATCCTCCTGCCCCTGGAACTGATCGGTAGTCCGCGGCCCCGCAAACAGGCCCTCGCCGCCCTCAGCCAGGTGGGCCTGGACGCGCGGGCCGACCACTATCCCCGCCAGCTCTCCGGTGGGGAGCAGCAGCGGATCGCCATCGCCCGGGCCATCGCGGCAAAACCAAAGATCCTCTTCGCCGACGAACCCACCGGCAATCTCGACCCGACCACTGGCGCCCAGATCATCGATCTGCTCCTGGCACTACGCAGGCAGATCGATGTGGCCCTGGTGCTGGTCACCCACGACGCCGAACTGGCGCGCCAGTGCGACCGCCGGCTGCTGCTGGACCAGGGCCGCCTGGTGCCCCAAGTACTCCGTCAAGGCTGTATTGATGGGTACAGTTGATCTGTCAGCGTCCATGGCAAGACACGCCTCGCCGCGAATGGCCTTAGTCCTTTGCAAGAGGCGTAACGCCGCCATGGGCGCTGACAGACCAACCCTTCGGGCGCTACTGTGGTGCTCCGCTACGGCGTTACAGCACTTGACAAGGACTAAGGCCATTGCCTGCGTGCTGTGCCTTGTTGCGAAACACCACAGTAGCGCTGAACCCATCAATACAACTTTGACGGAGTACTAGCATGAGGGTCTGGCGTTTCGCCCTGCTGGGGCTGTGGCGGGAGTGGCGCAGCGGTGAGCTGCGACTGCTGACCTTCGCCCTGATCCTGGCGGTTGCCGCAGTCACCTCCGTGGGCTTCTTCAGCGACCGGGTGGAGCAGGCACTGCGACACCAGGGCAATGAGCTGCTGGCCGCCGATCTGGTGATCGAATCCACCGCCCCCCTCCCGGCGCTGTTTGTTCAGCAGGCGGAGACGGACGGATTGGCCCTGGCGCGTACCCTCGGCTTCCCCAGTGTAGTGATGGGTCAAGGCACTCCTCAACTGGTCCAGGTCAAGGCGGTGCAGGGGGCTTATCCGCTCAGGGGGCAACTGCTGCTGCGGGAACGTCAGGGCGCGCCGGTCCATGCCGCGGACAGCCTGCCGTCGCCCGGAGAGATCTGGGTCGAACCCCGCCTGCTGGTGCTGCTGGAGGTGCAACCCGGGGATGAGATCTCCCTGGGGGAGAGCCGCTTCAGGGTCGGCCGGCTGATCGAGCTGGAACCGGACCGGGGCGGCAATCTGTTTCAGCTCGCACCCCGGGTGATGCTGAACCAGCAGGATATCCCCGCCACCGGCCTAGTCACCCCCGCCAGCCGGGTCAAATACCGCTTGCTGCTGGCGGGCCCCGGCCAGGATATTGAGCGCTTCCGGCGCTGGAGCAAACCACGCTTGCCAGCCGACGCCAACATCCTTTCGATCCGTGACGCCCGCCCTGAACTGCGCGCCGCGCTGGACCGTGGCTCGCGTTTTCTCGCCCTGGCCGCGCTGGTCACGGTGCTGGTCACCGGCGCGGCGGTGGCGCTCTCCACCCGCCGGCTGGTGGAGCGCCAGTCGGACTCCGTGGCGGTGATGCGCTGTCTCGGGGCCCAGAGCGGCTTCCTGCGCAATAGCCTGATACTGCGTCTGTTGCTGCTGGTGCTGGCCACCGGGCTGGTGGGGGCACTGGCGGGCTATCTGGCCCAGGGGGTACTGGCCGGACTGCTCGGGGAGTGGCTGCTGCAGTCACTGCCCGCCCCCTCCCCCCGTCCCCTGCTGACCGGCTTCGCCACCGGCGCCATCACCCTGTTCGGTTTTGCCCTGCCCCCGCTGTTGAATCTGCCGCATGTCCCACCCCTGCGGGTACTGCGCCGGGAGCTTGGGGTGCCGCCCCCAGGACCCTGGCTGCTGGGGCTCTCCGCCTTCGCCGCGCTCTCCCTGCTGATCTTCTGGGAGGCCGGCGACAACCGGCTGGCCGCCATCATCCTGGGCGGGGTGATCATCCTGCTCCTCTGTCTCAGCCTGCTCGCCCTGGGGCTGATACGCATTGCAGGAGCACTGCAGCAGAGAACCCGGGGTATCCGGCGTTTCGGTCTGGCCTCCCTCAGCCGCCACCCCGGCACCACCCTGCTGCAGGTATGTGGTTTCGGCCTGGGGATCATGGCCATCCTGCTGCTGGCGGTGGTGCGGGTCGATCTACTGACGGCCTGGGAACGGACCCTGCCGAAACAGGCCCCCAACCGCTTCCTGATCAATATCCTTCCCGGACAGCAGCTGGAGCTGGAGGCATTCCTCGCGGAGCAGGGTATTAAGAGTTCCGGTCTGCACCCGATGGTGCGCGGCCGCCTGACCCATATAAATGACAGGCCGGTAAGCCCCGATAACTATACCAATCCCCGCGCTCGACGGCTGGCCTCACGGGAGTTCAACCTGAGCTGGGGGCTGCGGCCCCAGGCGGACAACCGGATCACCGCCGGGCATTGGTGGGGGGATGCAACGGCCCCGGCGCAACTCTCGGTCGAATCGGGCATCGCCCAGGCCCTGGGCATCAAGCTGGGTGACCGCCTCACCTATCGGGTCGCGGACCGCCCGATCAGCGCGCCGGTCACCAGCCTGCGGACGGTAAAATGGGACAGCTTCAATGTGAACTTCTTCGTCATCGGCTCGCCCGCGACCCTGCTCGATGCACCCGCCACCTATATCACCAGTTTTCATCTCGCCCCGGATCGGGAGGCGATCAGCGCGGAACTGGTCAGGCGATTTCCCAATGTGACCCTGCTGGATGTCTCGGCCATTCTCGAGCAGGTGCGTCGGGTCATGGATCGGGGCACCACCGCGGTGGAGTATATCTTCCTGTTTACCCTGGCCGCCGGTCTGCTGGTGCTCTATGCCGGCATCCTGGCCGGCGCCGAGGCACGCCGGCATGAAGCGGCCATCCTGCGCACCCTGGGCGCCAGTCGCAGGCAGTTGCTGGGGGCGGCTGCGGTGGAGTTCGCTCTGCTGGGCCTGCTCGCGGGACTGCTCGCCTCCATCGGCGCCTTCATCGTCGGCCAGCTGCTGGCCCAGCAGATATTCCAGCTGGATTACGGCTTTTCCCCCTGGCTCTGGCTCAGTGGCGTGGGTGGCGCCACCCTGGGTATCGGCCTGGCCGGGTTGCTGTCAGCCTGGCCGCTGGTAATCAGACCCCCGTTACAGAGCTTGAGGCAAGGGGAGTAACCGCAAGACCGTCGTACAAGCGAGATGCACGATGTTATTCATAGCTGCATAAGTCATCGCATGGAAGTGATCGTGGCACACTGGAACAGTGTCACTGCGCACTCACGAATAGGGGAAATGCCACACTCATGGAAAAATTGAGGAGGTTAAATCCCGAATAAAAAACAGCATCCCTTATGGCCAGGATCAGACCAACGCCGACTATTTACTCATTAACCCTACCCGTTAAATAGGGTGATTATCCCTAACCATATCAATAGATATCAACCTCGACCAGCTGGCTGGTTCAGCATTAAGATGGTTGCGAATCAAGATCTTAGCTGAATTAAATAGAGTTTAGTCGAGATTGCGGCTAAGCGAACGCCTGGGTTGGCGTCGCAGTCGAGAAAGATACTGGCGTCGATCGTTAACTTAAGCAGACCTTAAACGCGGCTTAAGTAAACCTTAAGAATTGAATGCTAGGCTGTTCGCGAAGTGTGGCAAATCACACAAAAACCGGTGAGATTTTAACACGCGAGAGTTTTTTTGATATTGACGCCGCTCTTTTTTGCCAACTGTGTACGGTCGATTTCAGTCATCTAGCTGGATAGCCTGAAATGCACCAGGGCAGAAGAGAAGAGATCAAAACCATTGGCCAAATGGGAGGTAACATCATCAACAGACATCTGCTATCGATTGGGTAACCGGCAGTGGGCTAAGCGCTCTCCATCACCAACCATATTTTAACGGGTAACAGACCCAAAATAGAACAACGTCTACTATCAAGCTCCTGCTTCTCTATACAACATTTTGAGGAAGATCGACTAATGAACAAAAATAGAACCCTGGTAGCGTCCGCTTGCGTGCCGCTACTCCTGAGCATCAGCATCTCCGATGCGCTTGCCCTTCCGGTGCCCGGAGGCACTCTGGATCCACTCACCATCCCGAAATACGTCACACCTCTGGTCATCCCGCCCGTACTCTATGACGACCAGGGCGGTGCCGCACCGATCAATGGCACCGTGGCGCTACGCCAGATCAGCCAGCAGATATTGCCAGCAGGATTCCCAGCCACCACACTCTGGGCCTACGGTAATCCGGCCGATCCCGCGACCTTCAATAATCCGGCCTTTACCTTCGAGGTAACCCAGAATACGCTCACCACGGTGACCTGGAGCAACGAACTGGTGGACCCCGCCACCGGCGGCTACCTCACACACATCATTCGGGACAACGACGGGGACCCCACTACGGTCGACAACCCAATCGTCGACCAGACCCTGCACTGGGCCGCGCCCAACCAGGACTGCCTGGATGGAGTAGCGAGAACGGATTGCCAGGGCGGTTTTACCACCGACGCCAATGGCGACGTGCTCCCTTACACTGGCCCCATCCCCATGGTCACCCATGTGCATGGCGCCCATGTGGGACCCGTCAGTGACGGTTTCCCCGAGGCCTGGTGGTTGCCCGCCGCGAACAACATCGACCCTGCCATCTACGCCACCGAAGGCAGCTTCTACAGTGACATTAATGGCGGTGCACCTGGCACTGGTTCGGCCGTGTATCAATACACGAATGATCAGCCCACCACGACCCTCTGGTTTCACGACCACTCCCTGGGCATGACCCGTCTGAACGTCTATGCGGCCGGTGCCGGCTTCTGGCTGATCCGCGACACCAACGACGGCGAGAGCGGTCTACTCCCGTTAGACGGGCTCGGAAATCCGCAGTCACTGCCTGGACCGGCGGTTCTGGTGGGCCAGGACCCGAATGGTGACCCCGCGGTACGTGGTGCGATCCGCGAGATCCCCCTCGCCATCCAGCCCAAATCTTTCAATCTTGACGGCAGCCAGTACTATCCGGCGGATCGTGCCTTCTTCGAGGGGCTGGGGGTCGGCGATACCTTTGCCGGCAACACCGGTGTCAACATCCCCTTCATGCCACAAGGCACCTCCGACATTGCACCGGTGTGGAACCCGGAGGCCTTTTTCAACACCATGGTGGTCAACGGCAACACCTGGCCCATTTTGGAGGTCGCACCGGAGCGTTACCGCCTGCGTCTGCTCAACGCCTCAGACTCGCGCTTCATGAACCTGTCGCTACAACAGACGACCGAAACTGGAAAATTACTGGATAAGGAGTACCCCTTCTACCAGATCGGCGCCGAGCAGAGCCTGCTGCCCAACGTCGTCCGCCTCGAGACCGGTTTTGCCACACCTCTGCCGGGTGATGGCAGTGACGTGGATCCAAAATACCTGGACTGCCTGCTGCCAAACGGCAAACTAGTCAAGGGCTGCGTCATTGCCGTACCAGGCACCTTCGCCGATCAGGCCCTGTTGCTGGGTCCGGCCGAGCGTGCCGACGTCATCGTCGACTTTACCGATCGTGATGACGGCGATTTCATCATGATCTACAACACCGCCCCGGACGCCCCCTTCGGCGGTTTCCCCGATGTGCCGGCCGATCCGGACACCACCGGTCAGGTCATGATGTTCGTGGTCAACTCCGCGCTGGCCAACCCCGTTGCTGATCCCAGCACCCCCGCCCCACTGCTGGCGCTGGATGTGAACCCAGGCGGCGCGGCTAAATCCGATCCCACGGTCGCAACGCCGGTCCGAGACTTGGCATTACTGGAGGAGGAGTCGGCCCTGCTGTGCGTAACCATCGACGCGGTAACCGGTGTGATTAACCTAGAACCAGGATCTGTTCCACCACTCTGCGACCCAGCGTTGGGCTCCGTACCCTTCGCGCCCATGGCCGCTGTACTGGGTACCGCTGGCTCTACCGCTCCTCAGGTGCAGATGTGGGACGACCCCATCACCCAGAATCCCGCGGTCGGCGCCACCGAGACCTGGGAGCTGTGGAACTGGTCGGCTGACGCCCATCCGATCCACCTGCATCTGGTGAAGTTCGAGGTGCTGGATCGTCAGGTCATCGGTGGTGCAGTACGACCAGCCGAGCCCTGGGAAGCGGGCTGGAAGGATACGGTCATCGCCTACCCGGGTGAGATCACCCGCATCAAGGCCAACTTCGACATGGGTGGCCTCTATGTATGGCACTGCCACATCCTGTCCCACGAGGACAACGAGATGATGGTGCCTTACTGTGTGGGTGACGCAGTTCCCGATGACACCAGCTTCACGGGCTTCGCATGTGGAGAAGTCGGCGGGTGGCCCATAGATCCAAGTTTTCCTGCCCTATGATACATCGGTAACTTCACCTTAAGATCAAGGCCGCCCTCGGGCGGCCTTTTTTATGTGGCCCTCGAGTCTGTTAGTATGAGCCCCGGCAGGTTGCAGAAATCAAATAATTGCTTTTTAAAAAATAAAGGCTCAAGCCGATATAAGATTGTCGATTCATTCCGCTTGGTGTTGTTGCCTTAAAAATTCATCTATGTATCCATACGCCTTCGCTGATTTACCAGCCTATCCCACGAAAACAACAAACAGGAGAACTTCATGAAACGATCATTCACCCTGCCGGCCCTGTTGCTCTGCTCGGCCCTGCCGACGGCCTGGTCTGGCGAGCCCCTCAACCTCGAGGATGAGACCACCCGCATCAACTACAGCCTGGGTTACCAGATCGGCGGCGATTTCAAACGCCAGAAGGTAGAGATGGACGCGGAGGCCGTGGTCCAGGGTATCCGTGACGCCCTGGCCGATGGCCAGCCCCAGATGTCCAGGCCGGAGATGCACAGCACCCTCATGGGGCTCAAGCAAAAGGTGGTGGCTGAACAGAGGGCGCAGAGAAAACAGCGGGAGATTGAACAAATAGCCGCGGGGAAAAAGTTCATGCAGGAGAATGCCCAGAAAGAGGGCGTAGTCACCACCTCGAGCGGTCTGCAGTACATGGTGCTGCAGGAGGGCAGCGGCACAAGCCCCGGACCCAGCGATCTGGTCAGCGTCAACTATCGCGGTAGCAAGATCGACGGCATGGAGTTCGACAGCTCCTTCAAGCGGGGAAAACCCGCCAGCTTCAAGCTCAACGCCGTTATCAAGGGCTGGGGCGAAGGTCTTCAACTGATGAAGGAAGGTGGCAAGCTGCAGCTGTTCATTTCCCCCGAACTGGCCTATAACCATCGCGGCCCACTGGCGCATCAGACCTTGATCTTCGAGGTGGAGCTGCTCTCGGTAGGTGAGCCAGAGGCCAAGGAAGCACCGGCGCCAAAGGCAGCCGAATAGCGTGGGTCCGCTTTAACCCGCGGCGGCCCGCGGGTTAAAGACGACCGATTATCCGCCGATAAAAACCACTCTTTCACTCAGTCGTGGTGTTTCAAGCAAACCAATGAACCAGCCGTATCCCAGACACCCGCAATGGCTCGGCGGGCTTTATCTCTCTCTTCTGCTCATCTTGTTGGCCCTTCCCATCCAGGCCGAGCCGCCCTCGGCAGCAGACCACCAGCCACAGACCATGCCCATGCACGAACCCGTCATGGGGCATGAACATGCGCACCAGGGCAAGCTCTACAGCTGTCCCATGCACCCCAAGGAGACCAGCGACCAGCCAGGACGCTGCGACATCTGCGGCATGTTCCTGGTAGCACAGAACGAGCCTGACGCAGAGACTCAGCCCAGGGCACTGGAGATGGAGATGCCTCAGAGCCAGGGACAGCAGGCCATGCAACATGACCATGAACACCAACATGCAGACACCACCTACAGCTGCCCGATGCATCCCGACGAGACCAGCGACCAACCGGGGCGCTGTGGCATCTGCGGTATGTTCCTGGTGAAGACCGAGAAGGAAGAGAGTGGCTCCGAAATGGTGCCCGGCAATATGCGGGATGAAGGACAGACCATGCCAGCCACATCGATGGGCACAACGGATGCCGACGGAGAGGCGATGCCGGGCATGGCCCAGGAACATAACCACCAGCACCAGGCCACCAGCTATGTCTGCCCCATGCACCCACAGATTATCAGCCACGAGCCGGATAGCTCCTGCCCGATCTGCGGCATGGACCTGGTAGCCCGGGAGCGCGCAGCTGCCGCGGAAGGCGCACCTCAGGTCTTCCTCAGCGGGGCGGTGATCCAGAACATGGGGGTGCGCACCACCCAGGTCATGAAGGGGACCCTCAGCAGAAAGATCCGCACCCAGGGCAGGGTCACCTACGACGATGACCGCATCATTCAGGTCCACCCGCGCACCGCCGGCTGGATCGAAAATCTCTATGTGCGTACCGATGGGGTGCGGATTGAGCGTAAGGACGACCTGGCCGATTACTTCTCGCCGGATGTGCTCTGGGCTCAGCAGGAGTACATCTCGGCGCTTGAGGAGTCAGAGCTGGACTCCTTCGGCAATTCGAGTACACCCGACCCGGGCCGTGCGTTCCGCGAACGGAGCAGTATCGATCTGCTGAAATACTTCAAGGTCCCGAGCATGGACATCATGGGTCTGGAGACCAGCATGCAACCCCGGTCGATCATCCCGATCAGGGCGCCGCAGGGCGGCGTGCTGATCGAGCACAATGTCCGCGAGGGGACCTTCGTCACCCCAGCCGACAATATCTTCACCATCGCGGATCTGAGCGAAGTCTGGATCATGGTGGATATCTTCGAACATCAGCTCGCCTGGCTCAGGCCTGGCCTGCCCGCCGAGATCTCCACCCCCGCCTATCCGGGTCGAACCTGGCGGGGCAAGGTGGATTTCATCTATCCGGAGGTCAACCCCAAGACCCGCACCATCCGCGCCCGCATGGAGGTCGACAACCCAGGCGAGCTGCTGATGCCCAATATGTTCGTGCAGGTCAACCTTACCGCGCATACCCAAAGGCAGAACGTTCTGATGGTGCCGCGCGAAGCGGTGATCGTCACCGGCGAACGGGAGGTCGTGGTCAAGGCCCTGGGCAAGGGACACTTTCAACCGGTCGAGGTGACCAGCGGTCTGTGGAACGAGCGCCATGCCGAGATCCTCTCCGGGCTCGATGAGGGGGATGAGATCGTGGTCTCCGGCCAGTTCCTGATCGATTCCGAATCGAGCCTGCAGGCCAGTTTTCTACGCATGATGGATTAGTACTAGTATGCCACTTCGCATTATTCTGTGGTCGCTGCAGAACCGCCTGCTGGTGATCATGGCCAGCCTGCTGGTCAGCATCTGGGGTTGGCTGACGCTACAGGAGACCCCGCTGGACGCCATCCCCGACCTCTCCGACGTGCAGGTCATCATCAAGACCAGCTATCCGGGGCAATCGCCCAGGGTCATCGAGGATCAGGTCACCTACCCGATCACCACCACCATGATGTCGGTCCCCGGCACCCGGGTGGTGCGTGGCTACTCCTTCTATGGGGACTCCTACGTCTATGTGATCTTCGACGACGCTACGGACATCTATTGGGCCCGCTCCCGGGTGCTGGAGTATCTCAATCAGGCCTCCGCGGATCTGCCCGCCGGGGTTCTGCCCCGGCTGGGCCCGGATGCCTCCGGGGTGGGTTGGATCTACAGCTATGCACTGGTTGATAAGAGTGGCCGGCATGATCTGGCCCAGCTGCGCAGTCTGCAGGACTGGTTTCTCAAGTATGAGCTACAGGCGGTACCGGGGGTGGCCGAGGTGGCCACGGTCGGCGGCATGGTCAAGCAGTACCAGGTGGTACTGAACCCGGAAAAGCTCCGCGCCTTTGGCATCCCTCTCAAACAGGTTGCCGACGCCATCCGTAACGCCAACCGGGAGGTGGGTGGCTCGGTGATCGAGATGGCGGAATCGGAGTACATGGTGCGCACCCGGGGCTATATCAGCTCCCTGGCGGATATCGAGCAGATCCCGATCGATGTGACGGAGGACGGCATCCCGCTCCTGCTGCGGGACCTGGCCCATGTGCAGATCGGTCCCGAGATGCGCCGCGCCGTCGCTGATCTGGACGGAGAGGGTGAGATCACCGGTGGCATCATAGTGATGCGTTATGGTGAGAACGCCCTCACCACCATCTCAGCAGTAAAAGAGAAACTGGCGAGCCTGAAAACCGGCCTGCCGCAAGGGGTGGAGATCGTCGAGACCTACGACCGCTCCGGGCTGATCCTGCGCTCGGTGGACAATCTGACGGAAAAGCTGATCCAGGAGCTGATCGTGATCTCCCTGGTCTGCCTGGTCTTTCTCTTCCATATCCGCTCATCCATCGTGGCCATCGTGAGCCTGCCCCTGGGCATCCTGATCGCCTTCATCATCATGCGCCAGCAGGGGATCAACGCCAACATCATGTCCCTCGGGGGCATCGCCATCACCATCGGTGCGATGGTGGATGCCGCCATCGTGATGA
>CBDVCD010000065.1:0-14177 GCA_965372385.1 uncultured Gammaproteobacteria bacterium
ATAAAGTCACGAGTTGGAGTATTCATCAGTAAAGTTACCGGTGAAAAAATAGAGAAAGCCGCCACCGTACAGGTTCATACCGATGTTGATGACCCGAGTACTCCATTTGATAAACTACCGGAAAAGGCATACATTGCGCTCGGGAGTCGGCCGGATAGTCGCTGCTTTACTCAGGTAAGGTGGAGGAAAGTCCGGGCTCCATAGGGCAGGGTGCCAGGTAACGCCTGGGAGGCGTGAGCCTACGGAAAGTGCCACAGAAAATATACCGCCTAAGCGTCCTACGGGACGCCGGTAAGGGTGAAATGGTGCGGTAAGAGCGCACCGCGCTTCTGGCAACAGGAGTGGCAGGGTAAACCCCACCTCGGAGCAAGACCAAATAGGGGAATATGTACTCTCAGGAGTGCAAAGTGTGGCCCGCACTATTCCCGGGTAGGTCGCTTGAAATGTGTGGTGACGCACATCCCAGATGAATGACTGTCCACGACAGAACCCGGCTTATAGGCCGGCTCCCACTTTTTGCCGTGCCCTAATCAGAACCTTCTTCCTGGATTACTTAATAAATCACTTTAGCTCTTAATCCTATTTTCCTGTATTTGAAGTGGATGTCCTTATCCTTCGCGAGCTGTAACTTACTTCCCGTAAGCCACTGAGTCCAAAGTAATTTTCCCCGTTCTTTACCTTGACAAGGTGGGGAATCGACACATAATATGGTTAGAAGTGGAAAAAAGTGGGTCAAAAGGGAAAACCACTCAAGGGGGGGCGCTGATTTTGTTTCGTGGGGTTACCACTCTCAATTTGGATACCAAAGGTCGTTTTGCGATACCCACCAAGTATCGTGAATCGCTGGTGGATAGCTGTGCCTCCCAGCTGGTGATTACGGTTGATAAGGATCGTTGTCTGCTGATCTATCCTGAGCCAAATTGGCTTGAGATCGAAAAAAAGATCAATGACCTGCCCACGTTCAACAAAGCAAGCCGTATCTTGAAACGCCTCTACATTGGGCACGCCTCAGAGGTGGAGATGGATGGACAGGGACGGGTTTTGCTCCCAGCTAAATTGAGGAGTTTTGCCGGCCTGGAGAAAAAGGTCGCACTGGTGGGCCAGGGCGAATATCTGGAGTTATGGAATGAGGCGGTTTGGGACCAGCAGCGGGATGATTGGCTCGAGAACGTGGATCTCGATGAACTCGAGCTACCGCCCGAGCTCGAATCGCTCACCTTCTGATGATGGAGTCGGATGAAGCACACCGACCGGTCCTTCTGGAAGCGTCGGTAGAGGCCCTGTCGATCGATCCCACCGGTGTCTATCTGGACGGCACCTTTGGTCGTGGTGGACACAGCCGGCTGATTCTTCAGAGGCTGGGTGAGCGGGGGCGACTGATCGCCATCGATAAAGATCCAGACGCCATTGCATTTGCGCAACAGAGGTTTGCTGAGGATACACGGTTTCAGATCGTACGGGGGAGCTTCGCCATGTTGGCTGAGGTGGCTGAGAAGGCAGGTGTGACGGGCCAGGTCGATGGCATTTTACTCGATCTGGGAGTCTCCTCTCCCCAGTTGGATCGGGCGGAACGTGGCTTCAGCTTTTTACAGGATGGTCCCCTGGATATGCGTATGGACCCGGCTTCCGGTCAATCCGCCGCCCAGTGGCTGGCGGGGGCTAGAGCGAAGGAGATCGCGGATGTGTTGAAGGAATATGGTGAGGAGCGTCACGCGAAGCGTATTGCCCGGGCGATCGTGGCGGCCAGGGCGGAGCAACCCATACACACCACCCTGGAACTGGCCGAGATCGTTTCCCAAGCCAACCCATCCTGGGAGAAGGGCAAGCATCCGGCGACCCGCAGTTTTCAGGCGATACGTATCTATATAAATAGGGAACTGGATGAGCTGAAGCAGTGTCTGCAGCAGGTGTTGGATGTGCTGGCGCCGGGCGGGCGGTTGGCGGTGATCAGCTTTCACTCTTTGGAGGACCGCATCGTCAAGCGATTCATGCGGGATCAGGCAAAGGGTGACCGGTTTCCGCCGAAACTGCCGGTCACACAGGCACAGCTGCAGCCCCGGCTGCGGGTGGTTGGCCGGGCGATCCGTGCGGATGAGGCTGAAGTGGCGGTAAATCCACGTGCCCGCAGTGCGGTATTACGCCTAGCGGAGCGGTTGGCATGAGTCGGGCGCGATTGGGTCTGCTGACGCTGTTGTTGCTGGCGGTGATCGCCTCCGGTATCGCCGTCGTGTATGTGAAGTATTTGAGTCGTAAACAGTTTGTTGAGTTACAGGAACTCCAGACAGAACGGGAGAAGATTGGTATCGAATGGGGACGTCTGCAACTGGAAGAGAGCACCCTGGCAACCCATGCAACGGTGGAAGATACGGCACGGGGTCGGCTGGGTATGCATCTGCCCCGGATCGATGAAGTGGTGGTGATCAGGCACTGAATATGGCGAAGCGCAGGAAAAAACAGCCTCAGGCGGAACAGCAGCGGGTGCCGAGCTATCGGGCCCGGCGTATCTTTGTGCTTGTCCTGCTGGCGGTAGCCTTCAGTACTTTGATTTGGGCTTCCGTCGACCGGCAGGTATTCCAAACCGTCTTTCTCCAGGAGCAGGGAGATAGACGCTATCTCCGCACCATGCACGTCAGCGCCGGTCGCGGCATGATTACCGACCGCAATGGTGAACCCCTGGCGATCAGCACCCCGGTCAAGACGGTCACTGCCAATCCACGCAAGGTCTCGGCCGGCAGGGAAACGGTTGGGGCCCTGTCGGCGGCGCTCAACCTGAATCCGGATCGCCTGCGGCGCCTGCTTGCCAGTGACCGGGGCTTTGTCTATCTGAAACGGCGTATCAATCCGGATCTGGCCAAACAGGTCGAGGCGTTGGATCTGCAAGGCGTGGATCTGACGACGGAATATCGCCGTTTCTATCCCAGCGGCGAAGTCATGGCCCACATCCTGGGTTTTACCGGCATCGACGATCAGGGCCAGGAGGGCCTTGAACTGACCTATGACGATTGGCTGAGCGGCACTTCTGGCGCCAAGCGGGTAATCAAGGACGGCCGTGGCCGGGTGGTGGAGGATGTTGAGAATATCAGCAGTCCACAACCGGGTAATGATCTGGTGTTGAGTATCGATCGACGTCTGCAGTTCCTTGCCTATCGGGAGCTCAAGGCGGCGGTGAACAAACACCGGGCCCGTTCAGGTTCCGCGGTGATCCTGGATAGCAAGACGGGAGAGGTCCTGGCGATGGTCAATGATCCCTCCTACAACCCGAACAGTCGCCGCGGCAATCGCCGTGACAGTCTGCGCAACCGTGCGGTAACCGATGTGCTTGAACCCGGCTCGACGGTAAAGCCCTTCACGGTGGCTGCCGCCATGGAACAGGGCAAGTTGAAGCCCGATACTCCAATCGATGTGAGTCCCGGGCAGATGCGGGTCGGCCGCTATCTGGTCAGAGATACCCGCAATTACGGCATGATCGACGTAGCGACCGTGCTGAGAAAATCCAGTAACGTGGGGGCCAGCAAGATCGCCCTGGCGCTGCAGCCGGAGATCCTTTGGCGGTTCTACGATGGGCTGGGTTTTGGTAAAACCACGGAGAGCCTGTTTCCTGGGGAGTCCAGCGGCCGTCTGGCCCATTTTTCCGACTGGTCCAGTTTCGAACAGGCAACCCTCTCCTTCGGTTATGGTCTCTCGGTAACCCCCCTGCAACTGGCCAGGGCCTATGCGGTGCTGGGGAACGATGGGATGCGCCTGCCCGTGTCTCTACTCAAGCTTGAAGAACCACCCAAGGGTGAGCGGGTGATGCGCAGAAGCACCGCTCGGGCGGTGGTTGAAATGCTCGAGGCGGTGGTTGGCACCGAGGGTACCGCACCGCTGGCGGCCATTCCGGGTTATCGGGTGGCAGGCAAGACCGGCACCGCCAAGAAGTCGGTGGCGGGTGGTTATGCGGAGGACAAGTATCTCTCCCTGTTCGTTGGCATGGTGCCCGCGAGCAATCCCAGGTTGGTGATGGCGGTGATTATCGATGAGCCGGGTGGCAAGGATTTCTATGGTGGCAAAGTGGCGGCGCCGCTGTTCTCCAAGGTGATGGTCGACGCCCTGCGGATCTTGAATATCCCCCCGGATGCCCCGCTGCTGCACAAGCCGCTCCTGGTGGTTAGGGAAGGGCGCAAATGATTGCGCCGGTGCAGCAGCGGCACGGCCCTCTGTTATCGGAGTTGCTCGAGGGAGTTTTGCGGGTGCCGGAAGGACTGGATCGGCAGATAACCAGCATGGCCCTGGACAGTCGTTCCCTGCAGCCGGGCGGGCTGTTTCTGGCCTGCCAGGGGGGTAGCTCCCATGGTCTGGACTTCGTGGAACAGGCCCTCGAGCAGGGTGCAGTTGCCATTGCCTGGGAACCGGATGGGGCGAAGATCGACGCAACAGCAAAATCCTTGCGGGAGAGGCTTGATCTCCCTCTGCTGCCTATTCCTAGGCTTGGTCGGTTGGCCAGCCTGATCGCAGCCCGCTTCTATGCTAACCCCAGTCGCCACATGCGGGTGGTCGGCATCACGGGCACCAACGGCAAGACCAGCGTCAGCCATCTGCTGGCTCAGGCACTGCAACCCGATAAGCCCTGCGGTATCGTCGGCACCCTGGGGGTCGGCTATGTGAAGAGCCTCGCCGCGACCGGCTATACAACCCCGGATGCGGTCAGCCTGCAGGCGGTGCTGGCGGATTTGAAGAACAAAGGCGCCAAGGCAGTGGCGATGGAGGTCTCCTCCCACGCCCTGGATCAGGATCGGGCGGCGGCGGTGCATTTCGATAGCGCGGTCTTCACCAATATCAGCCGTGACCACTTCGACTACCACGGCAGCATGGAGAACTACGCGGCAGCCAAGCAGCGCCTGTTTCACATGCCGGGTCTGCGCAGCGCGGTGATCAATCTGGATGACCCGATGGGTATAGAATTACCGGCGACCCTGGCCGCTGGAGTGGACGTCCTGGTCTATAGCCTCAATCCTGATCAGTCGATCCCCGCAGGTGTTGCCGGCTGGGTACGCGCCGAATCGGTGCTGCCCAAGGCCACCGGGCTGGAGATCACCCTCAGCAGTCACTGGGGTCAAGGGGTGTTGCACAGCAGTTTGCTGGGTCGCTTCAATGCCGCCAATCTGCTGGCGGTGCTGCTGGTGTTGCTGGATCAGGGAATTGAGCTTGCGGATGCCCTGGAGAGACTGGCTGAAGTCACCACGGTGGCCGGCAGGATGGAGGCCTATGGCGAGTCCGATCGCCCCAGGGTGGTCATCGACTATGCCCACACCCCGGATGCCCTGGAAAAGGCCCTGCAGGCCCTGCGCGGTCACTGCTCCGGTGAGTTGACTGCGCTGTTTGGCTGTGGTGGTGACCGGGACCGGGGCAAGCGACCGCAGATGGGTGAGGCGGCGGAACGACTGGCCGATCGGGTCATCCTGACCGACGATAATCCGCGCACCGAGCCAGGCGATAGGATCGTCGAGGAGATCCTTGCGGGCATGACCCGGCGGGATCAGGTAAAGGTGGAACGGAACCGCGCCACGGCGATTCAGCAGGCAGTGGCCGCCGCCATGCCGGGTGATCTGGTCCTGGTAGCGGGCAAGGGTCATGAGGATTACCAGCAGGTGGGAACCCAAAAGCTGCCGTTCAGCGATCAGGTGCAGGTCATGGCCGCTCTGGCAGCCTGGCGAGGTGCAGGGAGAGACGACTGCATGGACACAGAAGGTACGCCTCCAGGGAAGGAGGCGGTAGAGTCGAGTCTGGAACAGAGACCGAGAGCAACGCAGGGAGCAGTTGCCGAGGACGCCGGCAGCGACCAGGGAGACAATGGGTGACGATGATGAGCCTATCGACCGCCGCACAGATACTCCAGGCGCCGCTGCACGGGATGGATCGTGAATTCACCTCGGTGAGTACCGATACCCGTTCCCTGCAGCCCGGGGCCCTGTTTGTGGCCCTGCGGGGGCCGAACTTCGATGGTCACCGGTTTCTGGATGCGGCACAGCAAAAGGGCGCGGTGGGTGCCCTGGTGAGTGAATTGCCGGAGGCCCGACTGCCATCCATCCGGGTGGAGGATACCCGTCTCTCCCTGGGCCGGTTGGCAGCCGGTTGGCGCAAGAGCCATCCCGTTCCGCTGGTGGCGGTTACCGGCAGTAACGGCAAGACTACGGTGAAGGAGATGATTGCCGCGATTCTGAGCCAAGGCGCTCCAGTGCTGGCGACCCGCGGCAATCTGAACAACGATATCGGCATGCCTCTGAGCCTGTTGCGGTTGCAGGATGAGTCTTTTGCCGTGCTGGAGATGGGTGCCAATCATGCGGGTGAGATTGCCTATCTGAGCCACATTGCCCAGCCGGATGTGGCGGTGATTACCAACGCCGGGGCGGCACATCTGGAGGGTTTCGGCGATCTGGCTGGGGTGGCCAGGGCCAAGGGCGAGATCCTCTCCGGCTTGGCTGAGGGGGGTGTCGCGGTGTTGAATGCGGACGATCCCCATTACTCACTCTGGCGGGAGCTGGCCGGGGCCAGGCGCAGCATGACCTTTGGCTTCAGCCCGGCGGCGGATGTGGCTGCCGACCTCGAGACAGTGGAGACCCGCTGGACCGATAGGGGGTTTCACAGCCACTTCAATGTATCCAGCCCGGCAGGTAGGTTCCCGGTGAGCCTGGAACTGGCCGGACAACACAATCTGTTGAATGCCCTGGCGGCGATCACGGCCTGCCTGGCGTTGCATACCTCCATTGGCGATATTCAACAGGGTCTGGCCAGCCAGCAACCGGTGACCGGGCGTCTGCAGATCCGCATCGCCGACTCCGGTCCGCGGGTGATCGATGACAGCTACAACGCCAATCCGGACTCCATGGCGGCGGCCATCGATGTGCTGAAGACCGCCCCCGGCCGTCGCTGGCTGGTGATGGGGGATCTGGCGGAGCTGGGCGAGGCGGCGGTCTCCCTGCATGCCGGGGTTGGCGAACGGGCCAGAGCCGCCGGGATCGACTTCCTTTGGAGTCTGGGTCCGCGGAGCCGTGCTGCCAGCGAGAGCTTCGGCCCCGGTGGCCGGCATTTCGATGACCACGCGGCCCTTCTTTCAGCCTTGAGGCAGTCACTGGCTGGTGGGGACAGCGTGCTGGTAAAGGGCTCCCGTAGCGCTGTCATGGAACAGGTGGTGGCTGCCCTGCTGCAAGGGGAGGGAGACTGACCATGCTGCTCTACTTTACCGAATGGTTGGCTCAGTACCACAGCGCCTTTAATGTCT
The DNA here is from genome assembly GCA_965372385.1 of uncultured Gammaproteobacteria bacterium. GTDB lineage: Bacteria > Pseudomonadota > Gammaproteobacteria > Chromatiales > Chromatiaceae > JASJBU01. The sequence goes on from CBDVCD010000065.1 coordinate 7,259, forward strand.
TTCAGTACCTGACCCTGCGCACCATTCTCGGTGTGCTGACCGCGTTGCTGATCTCCCTGCTGGTCGGGCCGATGATGATCCGCCGCCTGAGCTTTCACCAGATAGGCCAGACCGTGCGGGAAGACGGGCCGGAAACCCACTTTTCCAAGGCCGGCACGCCCACTATGGGCGGGGCACTGATCCTGGTGGCGATCACGATTGCGACCTTGCTCTGGGCTGATCTGAGCAATCGCTATGTCTGGATTGTGTTGCTGGTAACCCTGGCGTTTGGCGTTATCGGCCTGGTGGATGACTACAAGAAGCTGGTTTTGAAAGATCCCAAGGGATTGGTGGCGCGTTGGAAGTATTTCTGGCAATCGGTGGTGGGACTGGGGGCTGCCCTGATCCTCTATTTCGGTGCCAGCGATCCGGTTGAGACGGCGCTGTTGATACCTTATCTGAAGGATGTCTCTCTCGATTGGGGGCCGGTCTTCATTCTATTCACTTACCTGGTGATTGTCGGTTCTTCCAACGGGGTGAATCTCACCGACGGCCTGGATGGACTGGCGATCCTGCCCACGGTGGTAGTCGGGGGCGCCTTGGGTGGCTTCGCCTACCTCTCGGGGCATGCGGATTTTGCCGCCTACCTGAAGATCCCCTATATCCCCGGGGTAGGCGAGCTGATCATCTTTTGTGGCGCCATGGTAGGGGCGGGGCTTGGGTTTCTCTGGTTCAACACCTACCCGGCCCAGGTCTTCATGGGGGATGTGGGGGCTCTGGCCCTGGGTGCCGCCCTGGGGGTGGTAGCCGTGGCGGTGCGGCAGGAACTGGTGCTCTTCATTATGGGTGGAATCTTCGTCATGGAGACGGTCTCGGTGGTGTTGCAGGTCGCCTCCTACAAGTTGACGGGTCGGCGCATTTTCCGCATGGCCCCGCTGCACCACCATTTTGAATTGAAAGGCTGGCCCGAACCCCGGGTCATCGTGCGTTTTTGGATCATCACCGTGGTTTTGGTGCTGATTGGTCTGGCGAGTCTGAAGATCCGTTGATGGAAGCGATAGCACAGCAAACAGGTAAGACGTTGATCGTCGGTCTCGGCAAGACCGGGCTCTCCTGTGCCCGCTATCTGGCTCGCCAGGGTGTGGATATTGCAGTGACAGACAGCCGGTCGAAGCCCCCCGGCCTGGCTGAGATGCGCGAGGAACTGCCCGATCTGGCCCTCTTCCTCGGTGGATTCAGGCCGGAGGTCTTCGAGGCGGCCAGCCGCCTGGTGGTGAGCCCTGGTGTTGCCTTGCATGAACCACTCATCCGTACGGCCAAGGAGCGTGGGGCGGAGATCCTGGGGGATATCGAGCTCTTCGCCCGGGTAGCCCAGGCCCCGGTGGTGGCGATTACCGGCTCCAACGGCAAAAGCACGGTGACCACGCTGGTAGGCGAGATGGCCCGGCTGGCGGGACTCAAGGTGGCGATGGGGGGCAATCTGGGCAAGCCGGCCCTGGATCTGCTGGCGGAGGATGTCCAGCTCTATGTACTGGAACTCTCCAGCTTCCAGCTGGAAACCACCCGTTCCCTGCGGGCCAAGGCGGCGGTGGTGTTGAATGTCTCGCCGGATCACATGGACCGTTACCGGGATCTGCAGGCATATGCCGCCTGCAAGGCGGTCATCTACCAGGGGGCTGGTATCGGGGTGATCAATTGCGACGACCCACAGGTCCAGGCCATGTCGGGTATTGCCCGGACCGAGCTGAGCTTTAGTCTGAATAAGCTCCGGGAGGGCGACTTCGGGGTGTGTGAAAACCAGGGTGCCGACTGGCTCTGTCAGGGGTCAACCCCCTTGCTGCCGGTAACCGAGCTGCGTATTCCAGGTCGCCACAACCTGGCCAATGCATTGGCGGCGCTGGCCCTGGGAACTGCAGCGGGCCTGCCGATGGCGGCTATGCAGAGTGCACTGCGCAGTTTTTCTGGACTGCCTCACCGCACTCAATTCGTTGCCGAAAAACAGCAGTTGCGCTGGTACAACGATTCCAAAGGGACCAACGTGGGTGCGACCATCGCGGCCCTTGAGGGATTGCACCCGCAGCAGGGTGACAGTCGGACCGTTTTGATTGCCGGTGGTGACTGCAAGGGAGCGGATTTCTCTGAACTGTTACCCGTGGTTGAACGGACTGCCAGGGCGGTGATCCTGATCGGCAGAGATGCCCCAATGCTTGAAGCGGTACTCCAGGACAGGACCAGGCTGGTGCAGGCGACCTCACTGTCTGAAGCGGTCAGTCTGGCAATCAAGCTGGGCAGGCCTGGAGATCGGGTGTTGCTCTCTCCGGCCTGCGCCAGTTTCGACATGTTCCGTAACTTCGAGGTCCGCGGGGAGGCCTTCATCCAGGCGGTGGAGGCGTTGGCGGCATGAGTACCATGGCAAGACCTCAGGCGGTCAGTGGCCAGTCAATCAGGGGTGATGCGCTGCCCATGCTGGACTATTGGCTGCTGGGCGCGGCCCTGACCCTGCTCTGTTTCGGTCTGGTGATGGTGGCATCCGCCTCCATGACGGTGGGTGACCGTCTGACCGGCTCACCTTTCTTCTATGTCTATCGCCATATCCTTGCCATGGCTTTGGGTCTGCTGGGGGCCATCGCATTCTTTCGAGTGCCCATGCGGCAGTGGAACCGGTGGGGGCCCGTGCTGGTTGCCTTGGGGCTGGTACTCCTGATGTTACTGTTGATTCCCGGGGTGGGCAAGAGCGTCAATGGCGCTACCCGCTGGATCCCGCTGGGGGGCTTCAACCTGCAGAGTTCGGAGTTCATGAAGCTCTTCATGGTGCTCTATATCGCCGGTTATCTGGTACGGCGTCAGGATGAGGTGGCCCACTCGTTCTGGGGCTTCGCCAAGCCGATGCTGTTGCTGGTGCTGACCAGTGCGTTGATTCTGTGGCAGCCGGACTTCGGCACCACCGTGGTCCTCTTCGCCACCGCGCTAGGTATGTTGTTCCTGGGTGGTGTGGTGCTCTATCAGTTCTCGATTCTGGTTGGTCTGGCGAGTGTCGCCGGTGGCTTGTTGATCTATTTCTCACCCTATCGCTGGGAGCGATTTACGACTTTTCGCAACCCTTGGGACGATCCCTACGATACCGATTTCCAGCTCTCCCAGGCCCTGATTGCCTTTGGCCGGGGGGAGGTGAGTGGGGTCGGGCTGGGCAATGGCATTCAGAAACAGTTTTACCTGCCGGAAGCGCACACCGATTTTATCATGGCGGTGGTCGGTGAGGAGTTTGGTCTGCTCGGCACCCTGGCCGTCATCCTGCTGTTCGCCTTTATTGCCTGGCGGGCCTTCCAGATTGGAACTCGGGCGGAGGGCTTGAAGCAACGATTTTCCGCCTATGTGAGTTATGGTTTGGGGCTTTGGCTGGCGCTGCAGGCGTTTATCAATATCGGCGTCAATGTGGGGATACTGCCGACCAAGGGGTTGACCCTGCCCTTCATGAGCTACGGCGGTAACAGCATCATTGTGGCCTGTCTGGCGATCGCATTGCTGTTGCGTATCGATCATGAGTCGCGCCTTACGGGCGCCAAGGGTAAATCGGAGGGAAATGCATGGAGCCGCGTGTGATGGTCATGGCAGGTGGCACGGGTGGACATGTCTTTCCGGCCTTGGCGGTGGCTGACTGGTTGCGGCAGCAGGGTTGCGAGATCTTCTGGCTGGGCACCCCGAATGGCATGGAGGTGCGCCTGGTGTCGCAGCAGGGCTACCGCATGGAATTCATCGATGTGCAGGGTGTGCGGGGAACCGGCCTGATGCGTCGTCTCTCCGCACCCTTTGTGGTCTTGCGCGCGCTCTGGCAGGCGCTGCGGGTGTTGCGTCGAAATCGGCCAGGGCTGGTGCTTGGGATGGGCGGTTTTGTTACCGGTCCAGGCGGCCTGATGGCCAGGCTGCTGCGTATCCCACTGGTGATCCAGGAGCAGAATGCGATCCCGGGTCTGACTAACCGTATCCTCTCCCGTATCGCCAACCAGGTGTTCGAGGCATTCCCCGGGAGTTTTACCGACTCAGGCAATGTGGAAGAGTCGGGCAACCCGGTGCGGGCGGAGATAGCCAGCCTGCCGGAACCGGATGAGCGTTTTGCCAACCATCAAGGCCGCCGCAGGCTGCTGGTGCTGGGCGGTTCCCTGGGTGCCCAGGTATTGAACGAGGTGGTGCCGGCGGCGCTGGCCCAGCTGCAGCCGGAACAGTGTCCCCTGGTGCGGCATCAGGCGGGTGAGAAGACCTATCGAATTGCCCTGGATGCCTATGCAAGGGCAGGAATAGAGGCAGAGGTCAAGCCATTCGAAAATGATATGGCAGATGCCTATGGCTGGGCCGATCTGGTGATCTGTCGTGCCGGGGCATTGACCGTCTCGGAGCTGGCTGCCGCCGGACTGGGGGCCGTACTGGTGCCTTACCCGCATGCGGTGGATGACCACCAGACCCACAACGCAGGTTTCCTGGTACAGGCAGGTGCGGGGATTCTGGTCCAGCAAACCGAGCTGGATGCCGCCTCCCTGGCGGAGTTGTTACAGGGCTTGTTGCAGGCCCCGGAGCGTCTGCTGTCCATGGCCAGGGCGGCCCGTCGCCTGGCTCGACCGGCTGCGGCGGAACAGGTGGGCCGTGCCTGTCTGGAGGTAATGCGGTCATGAGTGAGCAGAGCCGCCGCCGACACGCACCGAACAGCATGGGCCGCATGCGCCGCATCCACTTCGTGGGGATCGGTGGTGCCGGTATGAGTGGGATTGCGGAGGTGATGCTCAACCTGGGCTACAAGGTCTCCGGCTCGGATCAGCGAGAAGGCGAGGTGACTCGGCGTCTGGCCCGCTTGGGTGCCTTCATCAGCATCGGGCACAGTGCAGAGCATATCGCGGGCCGCGATGCGGTAGTCATCTCCAGTGCGGTCAAGGCGGACAATCCGGAGGTGCAGGCAGCCAGGGCCCAGCGTATCCCGGTGGTACCGCGGGCGGAGATGCTGGCGGAGATCATGCGTTTCCACTACGGCATAGCGGTAGCCGGCACCCACGGTAAGACCACTACCACCAGCCTGGTGGCCAGTGTGCTGGCAGAAGCGGGACTGGACCCGACCTTCGTGATCGGTGGGCGGCTCAACAGCGCCGGTGCCAACGCCCGGCTGGGCGATGGGGATTATCTGGTGGCGGAGGCGGACGAAAGCGATGCCTCTTTTCTCTATCTGCAGCCGATGCTGGCGGTGGTAACCAATATCGACGCCGACCACATGACCACCTATGGGGGGGATTTCAACCGACTGCGTGGCGCCTTCCTGGAGTTTCTTCACCACCTGCCCTTCTATGGCTTGGCGGTGCTCTGCGTCGATGATGCCGAGGTACGGGGTCTGTTGCCCCAGGTTACCCGGCGGGTCCGGACCTATGGTTGCAGCGAGGACGCCGATGTGCGGGCGATGGAGATTCGGCAGGAGGGCTTGACTACCCACTTTTCAGTCCACGCTGAGGAGTGGCAGGGGCCATTGGAGATCACCCTGAACATGCCGGGTCGGCACAATGTGCTGAATGCACTGGCCGCGATTGCCGTGGCCATTGAGCTGAACCTGGACAGCAGCAGCATACTGCGGGCCCTGCGGGCGTTCCAGGGGATCGGCCGTCGTTTCCAGACCCAGGGTGATTGTGATTTCAACGGTAAACGGGTGATGCTGGTGGATGACTATGCCCATCATCCCAGTGAGATCGACGCCACCCTGAAGGCGGTGCGCGAGGGCTGGCCGGAGCGACGCCTGGTGGTTGCGTTTCAGCCCCATCGTTACAGCCGTACTCAGGAGCAGTTCGAGGACTTCGTGCGGGTGCTGTCCCGTACCGATGTGCTCATTCTTACCGAGGTCTATGCGGCGGGCGAAAAGCCGCTGCAGGGCGCGGAAGGACGGGATCTGAGCCGGGCCATCCGGGTGCGTGGTCAGGTGGATCCGGTGTTTATCGATCCGCTGGATGAGTTGCCGGAGCTGCTTAAAACCTTGCTGCAGGATGGCGACATCCTGTTGATCATGGGGGCCGGCAGTATCGGCGCCGTAGCAGCGGAACTTCCGCATCATCTATGTGAGGGGGGGCAGTGAGATGGCATTACTATTCGACATGAATCGCTTGCATCACGGCTGTGGCGAATCTTTGCGAGCCAGTTCTTTCATGATGGTCATTACAGCTGCTGAAGAGGGATGTGATGAGCAGATGGGACATGGCTCGATCTCAGCGGAAACCGGTGGCGGTGAAGTGGTTGCAGAAGCTGAAAGCGGAGAGAGGCTCTGGGGATGATGCCGGCAATGGACAACAGCAGCCTGCGGGGCGAGATGCGTTTTAATGAACCGTTGGCCCGCCATACCAGCTGGCGGGTGGGTGGTCCGGCACGTTATTTCTATCGCCCGGCAGACCGACTGGATCTGCTGGCGTTCCTGCGGCGGCTCGACTCAGACGAGCCACTGCTCTGGCTCGGCCTGGGCAGTAATTTGTTGGTTCGGGATGGTGGTTTCAATGGCACCGTGATTGCCACCCAGGGTCGCTTGCAGGAGATCGAGTGGCGAGGTGAGCAACGACTCTATGCAGAGGCGGGCGTTTCCTGCGCCAAGGTGGCACGCACCGCGGCTCGGGCAGGGCTCTGCGGGGTGGAGTTTCTGGCCGGTATCCCCGGCACCCTGGGTGGGGCACTGGCGATGAATGCCGGTGCCTTCGGGGGCGAGATCTGGCAATGGGTGGTGCGGGTCGAGACGGTGGACCGCAGGGGGCGAGTGCATACCCGTCGGCCGGATGAGTTCGAGGTCGGTTATCGCCAGGTTCAGGGGGCGGCAGGTGAATGGTTTCTCTCCGCGGAGTTGGCATTGCAGCCGGGTGACACCCAGTCGGCCCAGCAGGCGGTGCGCAAGCTATTGGAGCAACGGGCAGCGAGTCAACCCACCCACCTGCCG
>CBDVCD010000066.1:0-14088 GCA_965372385.1 uncultured Gammaproteobacteria bacterium
AGGTTGCCCGAAGAGGGGCGTGAGATAGGACAAATCTTTTTTTCCGTGGCCCTAATTACTCCCACTCAATCGTCGCTGGCGGCTTACACGAAATGTCATACGCCACTCGCGAAATTCCCTGCACCTCATTGATGATCCGCCGGGAGACCTCCTCGAGAAAATCGAAAGGCAGATGGGCAAACTTGGCGGTCATGAAATCCACCGTCTTCACCGCGCGCAGAGAGACCACATACTCGTACCGCCGGGTATCCCCCACCACGCCCACCGATTTAATCGGCAGAAAGACGGCAAATGCCTGACTCACCTCATCGTAGAGATCATGCTTACGCAGTTCCTCGATATAGATATGATCCGCCTGGCGCAGGATATCCGCAAAATCCTTCCTGACCTCACCCAGGATGCGCACCCCTAGGCCCGGCCCGGGGAAGGGGTGACGATAGACCATCTCATAGGGCAGACCCAGCTCGACGCCGATCCTGCGCACCTCGTCCTTGAACAGTTCCCGCAGGGGCTCCACCAGCTCCAGTTTCATATATTCCGGCAGTCCGCCCACATTGTGATGGGACTTGATGACATGGGCCTTGCCCGACTTGGCGCCGGCGGACTCGATCACATCGGGATAGATGGTGCCCTGGGCGAGAAAGTTAACATCCCCCAGTTTGCCGGCCTCCTCCTCGAAGATGTCAATAAACAGATTGCCGATGATCTTGCGCTTCTGCTCCGGATCAAAGACACCCTTCAGGACCTTGAGGAACCGCTCCTCCGCATCGATGCGGATCACCTTCACCCCCATGTGTTCGGCGAATGTCGCCATCACATGGTCCCCCTCATGCAGCCGCAGCAGGCCATTGTCGACAAATACACAAGTCAGATGGTCACCGATCGCCCGGTGCAGCAGGGCCGCCACCACTGAGGAGTCGACCCCACCGGAGAGACCCAACAACACCTGCTTGTCACCCACCAGTTCACGCACCTGATGGATACTGTCCTCAATAATCTGGCCCGGCGTCCAGAGTGGCTCGCAACCGCAGATGGTGAACAGAAACTTTTCGATGATGCGCTGGCCCTGGCGGGTATGGGTCACCTCGGGGTGGAACTGCAAGCCGTAGTAGCCGCGTTGCTCATCCGCCATCCCCGCATAGGGGGCATTGTCGGTCTCGCAGATCACGTGAAATCCGTCCGGCAGCCTGACGACCCGGTCACCATGACTCATCCAGACATCCAGCAGGCCATAGCCCTGCTCGCTGGTATGGTCCTCGATGTCCTTCAGCAGCTTGGAATGACCGCGGGCGCGCACTTGGGCATAACCATATTCATGCTTGTCGGAATGGCTCACGGAGCCCCCCAGCTGAGCCGCCATGGTCTGCATACCGTAGCAGATGCCCAACACCGGCACCCCCAGCTCGAAGACCTGCTGCGGCGCGGCCGGCGCCTCATCCGCGGTGACGGTTTCCGGACCGCCAGAGAGAATCACACCAGCCGGTTTTTCCCCGGCAAAGCCCTCATCGGCATTGTCATAGGGAAAAATCTCGCAATAGACCCCGGCCTCACGCACCCGCCGGGCGATCAGCTGGGTATATTGGGAACCGAAATCGAGGATCAGGATGCGATGGGCATGGATGTTGGTTGTCATTGTTCTGTTTTCAGGTCATGCAAAAGGGCTTTAGGGCACCCACGGATGTGGGAAATGAATCTTACCTGGGGCGCTCATCTTGTGAATTCTAAACGCTCCAGGGTTCTGCCAATAAGAGTGAATCAATCGCGCCGGTAGTTGGGAGCTTCCTTGGTGATCGTCACATCATGTACATGGGATTCGGTCATGCCGGCGCCGGTCACCCGCACGAACTCGGACTTGGTGCGCATCTCATTGATGTTGGCACAACCGGTATAGCCCATGCTGGAGCGGATGCCGCCGATGATCTGATAGATGATATTGAGCACTGTCCCCTTGTAGGGCACCCGGCCTTCTATACCTTCCGGCACCAGCTTGTCCTTGTCTTGGGTATCCTCCTGGAAGTAGCGATCACTGGAACCCTGCTTGCCGGACATGGCCCCCAGGGAGCCCATGCCGCGATAGGATTTATAGGAACGACCCTGGAAAATCTCCACATCGCCGGGGGATTCATCGGTACCGGCGAACATACCACCGATCATCACTGAGTAGGCGCCGGCCGCCAGCACCTTGGCGATATCGCCCGAGTAGCGCAGGCCACCATCCGCAATCAGTGGAATACCGCTTCCCTCCAGTTCCTTTGCCACATTGGCTACCGCGGTAATCTGAGGCACCCCGACGCCCGCCACGATGCGCGTGGTGCAGATGGAGCCGGGGCCTATACCTACCTTGACCGCATCGGCGCCCGCTTCCACCAGGGCGCGGGCCGCGGCAGCGGTGGCAATATTACCGCCGATCACCTGCACCCCCGGGTAATTTTTCTTCACCCAGGCCACCCGGTCCAGCACCCCCTGGGAGTGGCCGTGCGCGGTATCTACCACGATGACATCCACCCCGGCCTTGGCCAGGGCATCGACCCGCTCCTCGGTACCGGCGCCAACGCCGACAGCTGCCCCCACACGCAGGCTTTCCTGGTCATCACGACTGGCATTCGGGTTATCCTTTGCCTTTTGGATATCTTTTACCGTAATCATGCCGCGCAGCTTGAAATCGTCATTCACCACCAGCACCTTTTCGATGCGGTGTTTGTGCAGCAGTTTGATCGCCTCTTCCCGGCTGGCGCCCTCTTTCACGGTCACCAGATTCTGTTTGCGGGTCATGATATTCCTCACCGGGTCATCCATCTTCTTCTCGAAGCGCAGATCCCGGCTCGTAACGATTCCGACCAGCTCGTCACCCTCCACTACCGGCACACCGGAGATATTGTTGGCCCGGGTCAGTTCGACCACCTCGCCAATGCTGACATAGGAACCGACGGTTATCGGCTCCTGGATCACCCCACTCTCATACTTTTTGACGCTGGCAACCTCGTGAGCCTGCTGCTCGGGCGTCATATTTTTATGCACTATGCCTATGCCCCCTTCCAGGGCCAGGGCGATGGCGAAACGCGCCTCGGTCACCGTATCCATCGCCGCTGAGACCAGCGGGATATTCAGCCCGATATCACGGGTGAGCTTGGTACGCAGATCGACATCCTTGGGCAGGACCGTGGAGTGGGCCGGCAGCAGCAGGACATCATCGAATGTGAGGGCTTCCTCGATTACACGCATAGTCATAATTTCCAGGTGGGGATGGAGTTAGCCGGCCATTATAGAATTTGCCAACAGGGCGGTAAACTCTCTATGTAGTCAGAGGCGTTTGCGCTGCAGGCATGAATTATGCCCATCACGGAATGATTCGCCTGACTTGTGGCATACTCTTGGTCATGCGAAGACCCCGTCCGCTGTTTTACCTTCTCCTCCCTCTCTTCGCGGCATTCTCTCCATGGGAATCTTATTCTCAAGCAGTCGACCAGCAAACACGCCATGTCATGGTAGGCGTCCATGCAAACCCTCCGCAACCGAAAAGCGTCATCGAGCAGCAGTTAACCACACTGAAGGCAGATCAGAACGCGATCTATCATCATAGGTCGAGCACTCCGCTGGACCATCGAGAAAAAACTGAACTCTTGCCCATATGGGCTGAACGGTTACTGGCCTTCATCACCTTCAGCCTGATCTTTCTGCTGGTTGGCACATTCATCCTACGCTGGCGTATCCGCCACCGCACCAGTGAACTGGCCCAGAGCGAAAAACGCTATCGGGAGTTGTTCGAAGGGACCACCACCTCTCTCTGGGATGTGGACCTCTCCGAGGTGTTCACAGCGCTGCAGCGGCTGCGAGAGAGTGGGGTAGACGATATTCTCGACTATTTCGCGCAGAACCCGCTCAGGCTTGCAGGATTCAGGGATCGAGTGAAGGTGGTATCGGTCAATCCAACCACACTCTCACTGTTTGCCGCCCGATCCTTAAGGCAGCTACAGGAGAGGTTGACGGCTGTAATGACCCCTGTCTCGTCGGAATCGTTTGCAAAAGCCCTGCGGGCCATAGCGCAAGGGCAAGCTCAGTTCAGGGATGAGGCAGAATTTCGCACACTGAATGGCAAGACCATTCGGGGTTTGATCTCTTTCTCTCCTCCCAGGAATCTCGCGGAGGCGCGCCATCTGTCAGTCAGCATCCTTGATATCACCCAGCAGCGCCAGACCGAAAAACAGCTGAACCAGGTTATCGAGGGGGCCTCCCTCGGATTCTGGGACTGGGAGATGCAGACCGGTAAACATGATGTGAACGATCGTTGGCTCTCCATGTTGGGATTGAACCGTTCGGACATCAAAAACGATGTCAGCGACTGGAGCGAGCGCATCAATCCGGATGACCGCGAGTGGGTCGAACCCATCATCCTGAGTCATATCAAGCAGGGCAAGCCCTATGTGGTCGAGTTCCGCATGCAACACAAGGATGGACACTGGGTCTGGATTCAGGGTTCAGGTAATGTGGTCGAACATGACCCCGACACCCATGAGCCGGTCCGCGTCTGCGGTACCCACCAGGACATATCGGAACGGAAGCGCTCAGAGGAGGCACTGCATACCCTGGTGGAAAGCATGGTCGGTATCAGTGGCCAGAACTACTTCGAGAAGGTAACCCACGAACTTTGCCGCTCGTTCAATGCAGACGGCGGTCACATCGGAGAACTGGTGGCAGGGAATAAGATCAGAGCTTTGTCCCTCGTGATGGATGGGGAGACCATCGAAGGCTATGAATATAACCTGACCGGCACCCCCTGTGAGACCGTCATGCACAAAGGACCTACCCATTATCCCCGCGACATTCAGATGCTCTTTCCGGAAGACAGGGAACTTTTGGAAATGGATCTTCAGGGTTATGCCGGTACCCCTATCTTCGATGAGCAGAACCAAGTCATAGGTATCCTGTGGCTGGTATCCCACCAACCTCTCATGATGCCTTCCGGTTGGGAAGACGTGCTTGAGATCATTGCCGCCCGTACCAGCGCGGAGCTCGAACGCATGCGTTCCATGCAACAGCTCGAACACCAGGCTACCTTCGACGTCCTTACCGATCTCCCCAATAGACGGCTGCTGCTGGACCGGTTGAAACATGCCCAGGCCTTGTGCAGTCGGCATGGCCACAAGGGGGGACTGCTCTTCTTGGACCTGGATCACTTCAAGACCATCAATGACTCCCTCGGCCATCCGGTGGGTGATGAACTGCTGAAGGAGGTAGCCAGGCGTCTCCAGTCGGAGCTGCGCGGTGAAGACATCCCGGCCCGCCTGGGCGGCGACGAATTCGTCGTGCTCTTCTCCGAACTCAGTGACGACCCCGAACTGGCGGCACAGCAGGCACAGCAAGGGGCGGAAAAGATCCAAAAAGCGCTCTCCAGACCCTACACCATCCAGAACCATGAACTCCAGCTCACTCTCAGTATCGGCATCGTCATCTTCCCCATGGATGAAGAGAGTGCGGTTGACGTTCTCAAGCATGCGGATACCGCCATGTACCGGGCCAAGGAGGCGGGGCGCAACTGCATCCGTTTCTTCCTGCCCAGTATGCAACATCTGGCGGAGGAGCGGCTGCAACTGAAAAAAGATCTGCGTATCGCCCTGGAAAATGACCAGTTCAGCCTGGCCTTTCAACCACAGATTGACAGGGCAGAAAGGATCGTGGGGGCAGAGGCCCTATTACGCTGGCCGCATCCGGAGCAAGAGTTCATCCAGCCCGACACCTTCATCCCGGTTGCCGAAGAGAATGGCCAGATACTCGCCATCGGCGAATGGGTGTTGCGGGAGGCGCTCATCCAACTGCGACATTGGCTGCTCTTGGGTCATGCAAACTTTAAGTCCTTGGCGGTGAATGTCAGTCCGGTCCAGTTTCATCAGGCCGACTTTACCCAGCGCATCGAAAAGATCCTGACGGAAACTGGAGCGGATCCGCATTACCTGACCCTGGAGATCACCGAAGGCACCCTGGTGGAGAATCTCACAGCGGCGAAGCGGAAGATCGAACACCTCAGCCAACTGGGGGTACGTTTCTCCATCGATGATTTCGGCACCGGCTATGCCTCGATCGCCTACCTGCGGCACCTGCCACTGGATGAGCTGAAGATCGACCGCAGTTTCGTGCGCGACATCCTCACCGATCCCAAGGATGCGAATCTGGTGGAGACCATCATCACCATGGCAGAGCATTTGGGGCTGGATATGGTGGCGGAGGGGGTCGAGACCCAGGCCCAGTTCGATTTCTTGCGCAGCAAGGGCTGCCGAACCTTCCAGGGCTACCACTTCAACCGGCCGATGCCAGCTGATGCGTTCGAGGCCTACCTGAAAAACCCTGAACCCCCCATTGGAAGCGAACAGTGAATAACAACCCCAGCAGACAGCGTGACATATTCAGCGTATCCCGCCTGGTACGGGAGTGTCGGGCGGTACTGGAAGGCAGCTTCCCCCTGCTCTGGGTGGAGGGGGAGATCTCCAACCTGGCGCGCCCGGCCTCCGGGCATATCTATTTCTCCCTGAAGGATGAGGCGGCCCAGGTACGCTGCGCCATGTTTCGCATGAAGCGTCAGTTGCTGCGCTTCCAACCGGCGAATGGCCAGCAGGTGCTGATCCGTGCCCGGGTCAGTCTCTACGAGGCGCGGGGTGAGTTCCAGCTCATTGCGGAGCACATGGAGCCGGCGGGTGAAGGGGCCCTGCGACTCGCCTTTGAACAGCTCAAGGCCAAGCTCTCCGCGGAGGGGCTGTTTGATACCGGCAGGAAGCAGACCCTGCCCAGTCTGCCACAACAGATCGGGCTCATTACCTCCCCCACTGGCGCGGCGGTGCGCGATCTGCTGAGCGTGCTGCGCCGGCGCTTTCCAGCTATCCCCGTGGTGATCTATCCAGTACCGGTGCAAGGTATCGAAGCACCGGCAAAGATCATACGCCTGATCCAGCTGGCAAACCGGCGTAAGGAGTGCGACCTGCTGATCCTCAGTCGAGGCGGTGGTTCACTGGAGGATCTGCAGGCCTTCAATGACGAAAGGGTGGCGCGGGCCATCTTCGCCTCCGAAATCCCAATCGTGACCGGCATCGGTCATGAGATCGATTTCACCATTGCCGATTTCGTCGCCGACCTGCGCGCACCCACGCCCTCGGCCGCCGCGGAACATGCCACCCCAGACCAGCTTGAATGGTCCAAACGGTTCGATGCCCTGCTCCTGCAAATGACCTCGAGAGTGGTCCAAAAGATCCATACCGGGCAGAGGCAGATCGCCATGCTGAAGGGCCGGCTATTAAGACAACATCCCCGCCAGCGTCTGCTGCAGCGCAGCCAGCGTCTGGACGAGTTGACGCAACGGCTGTTGCAAGTAAAGAGCTACCGCTTTATCCTGCTGGGTAATCGGTTGAAAGACTTGCAGACCCGGCTCAACAACCAGTCGCCCATGCTTGAGCTGGAACGCCTGAAGTTCAGGTCGCACATCCTGACAGAACACCTGCACCGTTGTCTGAGTGAACAACTGGAACAACGGCGTATCCGACTGGGTCAACTGGCCCGGGATCTACAGACCCTCAGCCCATTGAATACCCTAAACCGGGGCTATGCCATCGTCTCCCGTTCAACAGATGGGCATATTCTCCACTCGGCTGAGGAGACCAAGCCTGGCGACCGCGCCCAGGTGCGTCTGGCGAAGGGAGAGCTTGTCTGTGAGGTGATAGAATCTAATTTGAACTGATGAAGACAAGGGAATAACGATTTGAAAGTCCCTTTAAAATATGAAAAAAATAAGCCATTGGATTAACTCGATATGAGTTTAATTCATCAGTGGAGGATAATACCAGTGTTTCCAGCACTGAAATAAGAGGTTCGGGCCATGAAACAACTACTAATAATAAATAATAAGGGAGGCTGTGGAAAAACGACTATCGCGGTCAATCTCGCGGGTTTTTATGCTGCCTCTGGAACTCCCACCGCGCTGCTTGATTATGATCCGCAGGGCTCCAGCAATCGATGGTTAGAGCTCCGCCCTGACTCCGTTGCATCGATCCATAGGGTATTTGCGGGTAAACCAGTGCAAGGTGGGATGACACGCAGCTTCGCCCAAAGGGTTCCCGCGGAGACAAATCGGGTGATCGTAGATACCCCCGCCTCGATGAAACGCCTTGAAATGATGACTATTCTGAGAAAGGCGTCCGCAGTTGTGGTTCCTGTACTGCCCTCAGCAATCGACCAGCATGTCACCCTGGATTTTCTGGATGAACTGATGACACTTTGCCGACAATCAGCATTCAATATACCTATCGGTATCGTGGCAAATCGTGTGCGCAGCAATACGCGCGCCTATCGGAAACTCATCGAGAGCCTGAAGGGCATCGATATCCCGCTGGTCGCCTCTTTTAGAGACTCACAGAATTACGTTCGTGCATCGGAGGAAGGATGCTCAATCGCTGAGCTGAATACTCGCTCGATAGCAACAGATCGACAGCAATGGTGGTCACTCATCAATTGGTTGGAGACAGGTCAGCTTGATGCAACGCTCTCAGATACCCAGGCGAATAAGAAACAACAGGAATTCACCCTGGTTGAGGGCTCTTTAGCATCTGATTGTGTGCCTCAACCTTTCTAGGAGGCTATCGCATACGAGCAATCGCTACTGTGGTGTTCCGCCACTGCCTGGCCTATATGGATGTAGGTCAGGGGCGTGAGCATCAGGGCAGGATGCCCGTCAGTAGAATAACGCAGGAGCGGAAGCTTTACCGTACTTGACGCTGATCGTGCGTCTTTTCTTCAGCGAAAATAGCAGATCTATCCCCTACCCTTCTCCTGCTGCGCCAGTTCCATGCGAATCGCCAGCCACTCCGCCAGCCGCTGCTGGACCATGCCGTTGATACTGTGATCGGGATAGATCCCCTTAGCATCCGCCACCCCGGCCGGCAGGCCACTCAGCAGTTCCATGGCCTGCTCCACATGTTTAACCGCGTAGATCTGGAACTGTCCCGCGGCGGACGCATCGATAACCGCCTGTTTGAGCATCAGATCCCGGCGGTTGGCGGTGGGTATAATCACCCCCTGACTGCTGTCCAGCCCCCTGGTCTGGCAGATATCGAAGAAGCCCTCGATCTTTTCACACACGCCGCCGATCGGTTGCATCTCGCCATGCTGGTTGACCGAGCCGGTGATGGCCAGATTCTGTCTGATCGGGATATCCCCCATGGCGGAGAGCAGTGCACATAGCTCACCGGCAGAGGCACTGTCACCCTCCACCTCGCCGTAGGTCTGCTCGAAGACCAGGGTAGCGGCCAGGGAGAGGGGCTGGTAGCGGGAGTAGCGGCGGTTGATATAGGCGGAGAGGATATACACCCCCTTGCTGTGAATCGCCCCTCCCTGCTCCACTTCCCGCTCGATATCGATTATCTCGCCGCTTCCCAGACGGGCAGTGGCGCTGATCCGGCTCGGTACACCGAAGGCATAATCCCCCACCTGGATGACCGAGAGTCCGTTCACCCGCCCAAGCTGGCTGCCATGGGTATCGATCATCAGGGTTCCATTGATGATCTCCTCCTGCAGCTGCTCTCTTAGCTGACTGACCCGGTGGGTCTGGTGATCCAGGGCCTGTTGCACATGGCGTTTCTCGATCCGCTTGCTGTTCTCCGCAACCGCCCAGTAGTCCGCCTCCTTCAGCAGATCGGTCAGGCTGCCCATGTGTAGCGAGAGCTTCTCCCCATCCCGGGCATGGCGGGCGCTCTGCTCGATGATACGTGCCACACCGTCACGACTGACCGGATGGAGCTTCTCCCGCTGCTGCAGGGTGGCAATCAGGTGCGCAAAGCGGTCCTCGTTGCCCTCCTGACGACTGAGGGTTTCGGCCAGGTCCACCACCACCTTGAAGAGCTGGCCAAAATCGGCGTCGTAGGCCTTGAGCAGATGATAGATCCGGCGGTCACCGATCAACACCAGCTTCAGATCGATGGGGATAGGCTCCGGCTCCAGGGTAATAGTGCTGACCAGACTCAGCTGGCGTTCCAACGACTCGATACGGATCTCGCGGGACTTGAGGGCCCGTTTCAGCGCCTCCCAGGAGAAAGGATTGGTAAGAACCTTCTCGGCATCGAGCACCAGATAGCCGTCATTGGCCCGATGCAAAGCACCCCCCTTGATCAGGGTGAAATCGGTCGCCAAAGTGCCCATGCGGGCCAGATGCTCCACCCTCCCCAGCAGGTTCTGATAAGTGGGATTGGGTTCGTAGACGATCGGTACCGCTTGACCATCCCGGTTGTCCACCAGCAGATTGACCCGGTAGCGGGTGAAGCGGGGATCGTTGACATCGATGGGATTGCCTGCCTCGTCTTCATTAGCACGAAACAGATCCAGATTCTGCATCACATCCTCACGCAACTCGTTGAGATAGTTGATCAGATCTGGATAGTCGACATATTTCTGGAAAAGATCCTCCAGCAGCTGCTTGAGGGTAGTGCCGGCAAACTCCCGCTCCAGGGCCTTGAAACGTTGCCGCATGTCGCGTTTCCAGAGTGGAATCTGACTCAGGGTGGCGCGCAGTTCGTCATGGAATTCCTCCACCACCTCCTCTATTACCTTCTGTTCCTTTTCCGGCAATTTTTCGAACTCCTCGGGGGAGATGACCTTGCCATCTTTCAGCGGCACCAGACTGTAGCCGGTGGGCGTGTGCAGCAGCGCAATCCCCTGCTCCCGGGTCTTGCGGTCAAACTTCGCCGCCATCTTCTCTTCACGCTGCTTGACGCTGCCGCTGATCTCTTCGGCCTGCTTGCGGAACTCCTCACTCTGCAGGACGACCGGGATGGCATCGAGCAGGGACTCCACCAGTTGGGCCATATCCTTGCGGAAGACCCGTCCCATGCCGGGCGGCAGGCAGATCGCCAGAGGTTGATGGGGGGTATCGAAATTGGCCAGGTAACACCAGTCGGAAGAGCTTTTCCGTGCTGTGCGGGTGAGCCGGATCAGGGTATCGGTGACCATCCAGTGACGACCGACACCGGTGCTGCCCATCACATAGAGGTTGTAGCCCTCATGTTTGATGCCCACCCCAAATGAGATGGAGCCGAGCGCCCTTTCCTGACCGATGGTTTCATCCAGTGTCGTGAGCTGCTCGGTGGTAGCGAACTCCAGCCCCGCCAGATCACAGGCATGATAGAGCTGATCTGGCGCTAAGGGTTTGCAGTTTTCCATGCCCTAAGGAGCCCTACTGCAGTCGGTTTCGAGCCCCAGGGGAGCAGACTTTCTGCTTCACAGAAAATCCGGCAACTGCTTACGGATATCAGCCGCGGTGTGGGCAGCGAGGTTCTTATCCACCTCGCCCGCCAGAAGTTGTCTCATGGCGCTGCTCTGATGCTTACGGAGCTTACCGAGAAAATTCGGCGCGGCCACCAGATAGAGCTTGTCATATTCGCCGGATTTGCGCCCGGCTTCCAGGGTTGCGCAGACATGCGCAGCGAAACGATCGGCGTCTGTCTGCTTGTACTGATCAGGTTCACCCTCGGTGGTATCGGAGATAAGGTCACCCTCATGTAGTCTTGCTTCTGGATGACTGAGGGTTTGTATCTCCTGCAGTTCACTGGCGGGGGTATCTGACACAAAGATACGGGCGCGACTGGTGTCAGCTGCGACTATCCAGGTCTTGTTCATAACATCTCCTCTTATTGATTTTATTGCGTTTGACTGGAAACGCTTCATTTAGTACTCCGTCCGACATTCCTGATCGGACAGTCTAATAATGCAATGTCTGCAACTAAAGGCAAATGACACAAAGCAATTCCATTAAATATCGGGGGCTCATCCTTGCCTGTTTGCTGCATCAAGTACGAATTTGCATTGCTTTCTACTATAAGCGTAACCCAATTTTCACAACTTGCCCGGTTGTTGCCAATCACGGCATGGGTGCCCAGAGCAGAATATCCTAGCCGCCATTGTCGGACCGCTTCCGATGCATAAAGGCGGTGAGGGCCAGGGCACCAAACAGGGCATAGAAGACCGCCTCCTGGCGATCCGCACCTAACAGCATGGAACCATAGCCGCCAATAGCGGCGCCTAGGCCACCAAAGGCAAAACCACGCATTACCCTACAGAGGGTGCAATTTTTCTTTTCAACCATCAGAGCACAAGCTGCTTAACACACTCCAGATAGGCCTGTTCATCAGGCATCTGATGGTTGGCCTGAGCTTCCCACAGCATATGGGCAAGACACTCCATGAGTTGATGTTCCGCCTCATGCACATCCCCCAGCCGTTGCATGATGCGCTGATAGAGGCTGGTGATACCCGGCGGACGGTCGGTGCTGATCTGCTCCTGCAGACTGATGTGCATCGCCATGTGCAGAAAGGGGTTGCTCTCTCCCGCTTCAGGGGAAAACTCCTTGTGCAACGCCTGCTCTGAGTCGGAAAGCAACGTCTGGTACTCGGGATGCCCCAAGACCACGGAAACAATCATCCGTTCGAGGGGTTCCATCGAAACCCCTTCCTGCTGTTTGCGCCAGGACTCGACAAAGACCTGACGCATCTGGCTCCGATCACCACCAAACATGACTGTTTATTTGCCTGTTTTTAGTCGCCATTGGGTTATAAACTCACCAGAGAAGAAGCGATGTTTGACCCACTCGTCAGGTTCCAGACAAAGCAGTCCCGGCTCTGATCCTTGCGGCAAATAGGTCACTCCTGGGTCGCCGCCTTGGCAAATTTGGCCAGCGCCCCGGTCATCTTTTGTTGGATCTTTGCACGGTCTGTAATTCCGAAACGGCCAAACATAAAATCGGGACGGGTGTAACTCAGCCAGACAACGCCTTCGGCATCCTGCCAGGCCAGGGCCTTGAGTGGGAGATCGATCCCAGCCCGCTGGTCGCTGGTCATCACCCCACTGCCCACCTTGGGGGATCCGAAGATGAGCAGTTCCGTGGGGCGTAGGGTCTGTCCCACACTGGCCGCCCCTTTTGCATGATCGATACGGGCAAAGATCTTCAAACCGGCACCCTTGGCCGCGGCGGCAAAGCGGTCCAGGGTCTGTGGCACATCGAACTGGCTGCGCACATTCACCAGACCCTCATCCGCCTGAGCCACGGAGAGCAACAGCAGCAGCGAAAGGGAGAACAACACACGAGAGATTAATTTAACCATTATTCGGTCTCCTTTTGTTTGTATTCACAAAGATCTTCAATGACACAACTGCCGCAGCGTGGCCTTCTTGCGATACAGGTGTAGCGGCCAAGCAGAATCAGCCAGTGGTGGGCATCCTGCAGAAACTCGGCAGGGGTAAGGCGCAACAGTTTCTTCTCCACCTCCAAGGGCGTCTTCCCCGGAGCCAGCCGGGTTCGGTTTGCCACTCGGAAGATGTGGGTATCCACTGCCATTGTCGGATGACCGAAGGCCGTATTCAACACCACATTGGCGGTTTTTCGCCCGACTCCAGGCAAGGCCTCCAGGGCCTTGCGGTCCTCCGGCACCTTGCTGTTATGCCATTCGATCAGGATCTGACAGGTCTGAATGATATTTTTCGCCTTGTTGTTGAACAGACCGATGGTTTTGATGTACCGCTTCAAACCCTCCACGCCGAGGGCATGAATCGCCTCCGGTGTGTTGGCCACTGAAAAGAGCTTCGTGGTGGCCTTGTTGACCCCCTTATCGGTGGCCTGGGCCGACAGGGTCACCGCCACCAGCAGTTCAAACGGGGTAGTGTAGTTCAGTTCGGTGGTCGGATTCGGATTGGACGCACGCAAACGTTCGAAGATCCGCTGCCTTATCGCCCTGTTCATGCCGGAATTTCGAATCCATCAAGCGATAAGACGGTTCAGCAGCACGAAAATCCGAGACTCAATCACATCCCTGACCCGGTTGAACTCCTCGGACGGCATCGCCTTGGGGTCGGGCAGGGCCCAGTCTTCACGCCACTGCGCCGGAATATGGGCACAGTTGTCACCACATCCCATGGTAATTACACAGTCGAACTGCAGGTCAGGCAGATCGGCAAAGGGTTTGGATCGGTGCCAGCTCAGGTCGTAACCCTTCTCACTCATCGCTTGAATCGCCTTTGGGTTGATCTGGCCACTGGGATTCGATCCGGCGCTGAAGGCTCGCAGAT